>JBAQHS010000264.1:0-6682 GCA_049288455.1 Gaiellaceae bacterium
GGAACCCGAGGAAGGCATCGTTCGCCGCCAGAGTCTGCAGCTTCGCGTAGAGCACTGCGCGCTTGGCCGGGTTCGTCTCACGCTGCGCCTGGTGCGACAGCTTCACGACGGTCGGGTTGTTGTAGTCGGTGTAGAACGAGTGCGCTCCGCCCGCCGGGTCGATGGCGAACGTGACGAGCTCGTCGGGGTCGGCGATGTCCATCGTCCAGTAGCTGAACCCGAGCTGGTACTTGCGCGCCGAGATGTCGTTGAACTCCGTCGAGGTGTCCTCCTGCTTGAAGGTCACCGTGATCCCGAGTTCCTTCAGCGTCTGCTGGATGACCTGGCCCATCGCGCTCTCGACCTGAGCGCCTGCGCCCACGAGGAGGGTCACCTTGAAGCCCTTCGGGAACTTCGACTTCGCGAGCTCGGCCTTCGCCGCCGCGATGTTGTACTGGAGGCCGGGACTCTTCTTCGAGTAGAACGGGACCTGCGGCGGCAGGAACGAGTTCGCAGGCTGCCCGTAGCCGAAGAGGATGCTCTTCACGATCGCCTGGCGGTTGATTGCGTAGGAGATCGCGCGCCGCACGTGCACGTCGGCGAGCGGTGGGTACTGCTCGTTCATGTCGAGGTAGTCGGTGCGCGTCGACGGGAACAGGTTCATCGTCACGCCCGGGGTCGACTTCAGCTTCGTGATCGAGTTGAACGGCGGGAACTCGTCGACCTGGATCTGACCGCCGCGCAGCTGCAGCTCGCGCGTGTTCTCGTCGGTCACGAACGTCCACTTGACCGAGTCGAGGTATGGCTTGCCCTTCTGCCAGTAGAACGGGTTGCGCTTCAGCGTCACCGACTGGCCGATCACGCGGCTGTCCCACATGAAGGGGCCGGTGCCGATCGGGTGCGTGTAGAACGCCTTGCGCGTCTGGCCGGCGAAGTGGTTCGGGATGATCCCGTTGGCAAAGAGCGCGATGTCGGCGACGAACGGCGCCCACTTGAACTTGAGGTGGAAGACGACTTTGTTCGGGCCGGCCGTCGAGATGCTCTTGATTGCCGCGTCCAGGTAGCCCCAGCCCTTGCTCTGCACGCGCGCGTCGTCGATCGAGAACTTGACGTCCGCGGAGGTCATCGTCTGCCCGTTCGCGAACTTGACGCCCTTGCGCAGCGTGAACGTGTAGGTCTTGCCGTCCGGCGACTTCGTATAGCCCGTGGCGAGCCACGGCTTCAGCGTCTTCCCGTCAGGCCCGGCGGTGTAGAGCGTCTCGTTGATCTGCTCGGTGATCCAGATCGACTCGTTCTGGAAGACGTTCGTCTTGTCGAAGCTCTGCGAGTCCTCGATGCGGGCGATCGTGATCGAGCCACCGCGCTTCGGGGTAGCGGTCGATCCGGCATGGGTGGCGGTGGCGGCAAAGGCAGTCGCGCACCCGAGCACCACCATGACGAGCGCCGCGAGGAAGAGGCTCTTGCGTACCGGCACGGTTTCTCCTTCGGGTGATTAGGATCGACGAGAGAGCAGACTGTATACAACACACACCTTGTCCGGAGCAAGTGATTCGATGCCTTCAAGCCCCCCGATCCCGATCGCCACGACCGCCCATCCCGGCGGGCACAAGCTGCTCTCGCGCACGGTTGCCGACTGGCTCGCGCAGCGGATCATCGCGGGGGAGGAGCCGCCGGGTGCCCGGCTCCAGGAGGTGAAGCTCGCAGAGCTCGCCGGGGTCAGCCGGTCGCCGGTGCGGGAAGCGCTGCGGCTGCTCGCGACCGAGGGGCTCGTCGAGCTCGTGCCGCGGAGCGGTGCGTTTGTCGCCCGGGTCGGGATCGACGACGTGCACGAGCTGTACGCCTGCCGGATGCTGCTCGAGCCGGTCGCCACCGGGCTCGCGGTCGCGACTCTCGAGCCCGGCGATGTCGCCGCCCTCGACGCGATCCGCGGGGCCATGGAGCGCGCCGTTGCCGGCGACGACGGCCGCGCGTTCCTGGCCGAGAACATCGCCTACTTCCGCCTGCTCCTCTCCCACTGCCCGAACGGCACGATGCGCGAGCTCGTCGAGCTGACGTGGAACCGGGCGGCGCGCTACTGGAGCATCTTCGCCCGCCTCCCGCACTACAGCGCCGGCTCGCTCGCGCAGCACCTGGCGCTGCACGAAGCCGTCCGGCAGCGCGACCCGGCCGCCGCCCACACCGCCGACTACGCGATTCTCGAGCGGGCACTCGGGGAGATCGCCGAGACGTTCGAAGAGGCACACGGTTGAGCCACTACGTGGTCGTCGGTGCCGGCGCGATCGGCGGCACGGTCGGTGCGCAGCTGATCCGCGCCGGCCACTCCGTCCTGCTCTGCGACCAGGACGCCGATCACATCGCAGCGATTCAGGAAAGCGGGCTCCGCATCGAAGGTCCGGTCGAGGAGTTCGTCGTCGAAGCGGAGGCGGTCACGCCCGAGCGGTTGCCCGACCGGCTCGACGCGGTGCTGCTGGCCGTGAAATCGCAGCACACGGCTGCCGCGCTCGAGTCGATCGTCCCGCGCCTCGCGCCCGACGGCTTCGTCGTCTCGTTGCAGAACGGTGTCAACGAGCCGTTGATCGCCTCGATCGTCGGTGCCGCGCGCACCGTCGGCGCGTTCGTGAACTTCGGCGCGGACTACCTCGCTCCCGGACGGATCTTCCTCGGCGGACGCGGCGCGCTGTACGTCGGCGAGCTCGACGGCAGCCGTACCGCACGACTGGAACGGCTGCTCGCCGACCTGCCGTCAGCGAAGGAGACCGGCAACATCCTCGGCTTCCTCTGGGCGAAGGAGGCGTACGGCGCGATGCTCTTTGCCACCGCGGTCTCCGACCTGTCGATCGTCGATGCCCTCTCGGAACCGCGGTACCGGATCGTCTTCACGCAGATCGCGCGCGAGGTGCTCGCCGCCGCCCCGGTTCCGGTCGAGTCGTTCGACGGCTTCGACGCCGACGACCTCGACGGCTCGGTCGAGCGCCTCGTCGAGTTCAACCGCCGCTCGGCGAAGACCCACTCGGGGATCTACCGCGACCTGATGGTGCGTAAGCGCCCGACCGAGAAGGCGATGCTCGCCGACCTCGACGGCCCGCTCCTACACCGCACGCTCGAGCTGATCGACGAGATCGAGGCCGGCCGGCGCACGTGCGAGGTCGCGAACCTCGAGCTGCTCGCCGCGTACGCGCGGCTGCACGAGCAGGACGCGTTGAACGCCGTCGTCACCGAGCTGCCGCCGGGACCGCGCGCCGCGGCGGGGCCGCTGCTCGGCATCCCGGTCGTCGTGAAGGACAACATCGACGTCGCCGGCGTCGTCACGACGAACGCGTCGACGGTCGGAACGCCTCCGCCTGCTGCGCGTGACGCGACCGTGGTGACGCGGCTCCGCGACGCCGCGGCCGACCTGCTCTGCAAGGCGAACCTGCTCGAGTACGCAGCCGGCAGCGTCAACGCCGCCTACGGGATGACCTACAACCCGCGCGACCCGAGCCGAACCGCGGGCGGCTCGAGTAGCGGCTCGGCGGCGCTCGTCGCGGCGGGAGTCGTCGATCACGCGCTCGGCACCGACACGGGCGGCTCCATCCGCATCCCGGCCGCCTACTGCGGGATCGTCGGGCTGAAGCCGTCGTTCGGCCTCGTACCGCTCGACGGAGTCTTCCCACTCTCGCCGAGCTGCGACCACGTCGGGACGCTCACCCGCACCGTCGCGCAAACGGCCGCGCTGCTTTCGGTCCTCGCGGCCCAGCCGGTCGAGCTGCGACCGGTCGACCGGCTGCGCGTCGGCGTGCTGCGCCGGCAACTCGACGATCCGGACCTCACCGACGGCGTGCGCGCACGCGTGCTCGAAGCGCTCGAGGTGCTCGCCGGCCTCGGCTGGGAGCTGATCGACGTCGACCTGCCCGAGCTCGACGAGGTCGACGAGATCCTTGGCGCCGTCGTGCTCCGCGAGGCCTGGGACGTGCATCGCGAGCTCTATGCGCGCGAGTCCGACGGCTACGGGCCGGGGACACGCGCGCTGCTCGAGCTCGGCTCACAGATCGGCGAGGAGTCTTATCGCGAGGGCGTCGCCGGCAAGCAGCGCGTCGCCCAGGCTTTGACGGCTCTGTTCGACACGGTCGACGTGCTCGCCGGGCCGACCGTCGCCTACGTCGCCCCGCCCGAGGACCCGCCGTTCGGCGCGCCGGAGGGTGAGCTCGAAGGTCGCTACACCTCGGCCTACAACCTCTCGGGAAGCCCGGCCGTCTCCGTCCCCTGCGGGGTCGCCGAGGGAACGCTGCCCGCGGGCCTGCAGCTCGCGGCCGCGGTCGGAGCCGACGCGCTGCTCTTGTCCGCCGCCCACGCCTATGAGGAGGCCGCATCATGAAGATCGAGGACTGCAACTGGATGCAGGTCGAGCACTATCTCGAGGGAGACGACCGGCTCGTCGTTCCGCTCGGCTCCGTCGAGCAGCACGGCTACCTGTCGCTCGGCGTCGACCGGATCCTCTCCGAGCGCGTCTCGGAGGAGGCGGCCGAGCCGCTCGGGGTGCTTGTCATGCCGTCACTGCCTTACGGGCTGACGCCGTATTTCGCCGCGTATCCCGGCAGCCCGACGCTGACCGTTCCCACCTACGGCGCGCTGCTGCGCGACCTGCTCGATTCGTTCCACGCCCAGGGCTTCCGCCGCGTGCTCTTCGTGAACGGGCACGGCGGCAACAGCGGCGGACGCGATGCCGTCGACGCGTGGGCTGCCGCCCACGCCGATGCGCAAGTGCTCTGGCACGACTGGTGGGCAGGCCCGAAGACGCGTGCAGTCGTCGACTCGATCGACCCCGACGCGTCGCATGCGAGCTGGTTCGAGAACTTCCCGTGGACGCGGCTGCCCGGGGTCGAGCAACCGAGCGAGAAGAAGCCGATGGCCGACATCTCGCGCATGCGTGAGCTCGCACCGGCCGACGTACGTGAGCTACTCGGAGACGGTTCGCTCGGCGGCCTCTACGAGCGGCCCGACGACGACGTGCTGCGCGTCTGGCAGGCAGGCGTCGCCGAGGTGCGCGAGTTGATCGAGAGCGGGTGGGATGCCCGCGGCTAGCGGTCTCGCCGGTCGCGTCGCGATCGTCACCGGCACCGCACACGGAATCGGGAGCGCGATCGCGACGGCGCTCGAGGGTGCGGGAGCGACGGTGTTCGGTTGCGATCTCGACACCGTCGATGTCACCGACGCGCGCGCAGTCGACGAGTTCGTCGCGTCGGTCGGCCGCGTCGACATCCTCGTCAACAACGCAGGCGGCGTCGTCGGGCAAGTCGGCAGGCCGCTGGAGGAGGTCTCGGACGACGACTGGCGCGCGGTCGTCGACGCGAACCTGACGAGCACCTTCCTCTGCACCCGCGCGGTGACGCCCGGGATGAAGGAGGCGGGGTACGGGCGCATCGTCAACATCTCGTCGGGTGCGGGCCGCAGTGTCAGCCTGACCGGCATCCAGGCCTACGCGAGTGCGAAGGCAGGTCAGATCGGCTTCACCCGCCAGACCGCGCACGAGCTCGGGCGGTTCGGGATCACGGTCAATGCGATCGCGCCGGGCTTCGTCCTCTCGAACCCCACGTCGATCGCGCAGTTCGAGTCGTACGGCGAGGAGGGCCAGCGGAAGCTCGTCGACTCGATCGCGACGCGACGGCTCGGCCGGCCGGAGGACATCGCGAACGGTGTGCTCTTCTTCGCAGCCGAGGAGGCCTCGTGGGTGACCGGGCAGGTGATCTCGATCGATGGCGGTCACTCCATCTTCTGAGCTGCTCGCCGGGTTGAGCGAGTTCCTGGCGATCCCGAGCGTCAGCAACGACCCTGCGCACGAGGGCGACATGCGCCGCGCTGCCGACTGGGTCGCAGCCGAGCTCGGCTGGGCAAATGGCCGCGTCGTCGAGACGGCGGGCCACCCGGTGGTGCTCGCCGAATGGCTCGGACTGCCGGGGGCACCGACGATTCTCGTCTACGGGCACTACGACGTTCAGCCGTCCGGCGACGAAGCGGAGTGGCAGACACCGCCGTTCGAGCCGAGCATTCGCGACGGTCGCATCTATGCGCGTGGTGCCACCGACGACAAGGGGCCGGTGCTCGTCGCGCTCGAGACCGGGCGACGGATGTTCGAACTGACCGGCGGGCTGCCGTTGAACGTGCGCTTCCTGATCGAGGGCGAAGAGGAGATCGGCAGCCCCAGTCTTGGCAGCTTCCTCGCGGCGCACCGCGAGGAGCTCGCGGCCGATCTCGTCGTCTCGGCCGACGGCGCAATGTGGCGTGCGAGCGAGCCGTCGGTCTCGATTGCCGCCAAGGGGCTCGTCGCGTTCGACCTCGTGGTCGAGGGCGCGGCCACCGACCTGCACTCGGGGCGGCACGGCGGCGCGGTCCAGAACCCGAACCACGCGCTCGCCCGGATCGTCGCGAGCCTGCACGCAGACGACGGCGCCGTCGCGGTCGACGGGTTCTACGAGGGGATCGAGCCTTTCTCGGAAGCCGACCAGGATTCCCTCCAGCAGATCCCCTTCGACGAGGAGGCCTACCGGGCGAGCATCGGCGCGGGCGAGTTGCACGGCGAGCCCGGCTACTCGACGCTCGAGCGGCTTTGGACGCGGCCGACGCTCGAGGTGAACGAGTTGCGCGGCGGCGGGCCGTTCACGGTCATCCCTCGCGTTGCGCGCGCACATCTCACCTCGCGCCTCGTACACGGGCAGCGGCCGGAGGC
>JBAQHS010000265.1:0-9176 GCA_049288455.1 Gaiellaceae bacterium
CAGCCGCGCTGCGCGGCGACCGGAAGGTGTTCGCTCCGCTCGAGGGCCGCTCGCGCGACCGTTCACGCGCCGGAGCGGCCGCAAGCGAGCGCAAAGGCCCGCCGCCGCGCCGCGATCACCTGAAGTGAACCCGCGCGTCCTCGCGCTCTTCGGCCCGACAGCGTCGGGGAAGACGGCCGTCGCCGGTGTCCTGCGCGACCGACTCGGCGCCGTCGTCGTCTCGGCAGACTCTGCTGCGCTCTACTCGGGCCTCCCGGTCGTCACGGCCACCCCTCCGTATCCGGCTCTGCTCGTCGGGACGGTTGCCCTCGATCGCAGTGTCTCGGTAGGTGAGTACCAGCGCTGGGCTCAGGCAGCGATCGACGAGGCGGTGGAGAGTGGCAGCACCGTCGTTGTCGTCGGTGGGACGGGCCTCTACTTTCGCGCCGCGCTCTCGTCGCTCGACCTGCCGGCGCCGGCAGAGCCGGGCCGCCGCGCGCACTGGCAGCAGCACTACGACGAGCAGGGAGCAGAGGCGACCCATGCGCTCCTCGCCGAACGCGATCCGGCGGCGGCCGCGCGCGTCCACGCGAACGACCGCAAGCGCGTCATCCGCGCGCTGGAGCTCGCCGAGGCGGGCTCGTCACTCGCGCCGGCGGAGGACCTCCTGTGGACGGCCGCGATGCGTCGGCCGACCTCGGTGTTCGCGCTCGAGCTCTCGCTTGACGAGCTCGACCGCAGGATCGATGCCCGGACGGAGGCGATGGCCGATGCCGGGGCCGTCGCAGAAGCGCAGGCAGCCTGGTCGAGCCCCCTTTCCGAGACGGCTCGCAAGGTGCTCGGCGTCGAGCAATTCGCGACGCTGCCGCGCGCCGAGGCGATCGACGAGGTCGCGCGTGCAACCAAGCGGCTTGCCCGGTATCAGCGGAAGTGGATGCGAAATCTGCGCGGGGCGGTTACGCTCGACGCGAACCGTCCTGCTGAGGAGATAGCCGATGACATCATCGCGCTGGGACGCACAGGGGAACGTTTATCTGGTCACTGAGGAGTCGCTGACTCCCGAGCTCGTGCGCGCTCGGGTCGATGGTGCGGACGGCATCATCGAGGCGTTCCGCAAGGGCGACGACTGGGTCGAGATCGCAATCTGGAACCCGGACGGCTCGCGCGCCGAGATGTCAGGCAACGGCACGCGGATCGCCGCGCGCTGGCTCGCCAAGCAGACGGGTGCAGATAGCGTCGCCGTGCGGGTCGGCGCCCGGGAAGTCCGGGCGCGCATGCTCGCAGGGGGCCTCGTTGAGCAGGATCTCGGCGAGGTCTCGATCGGCTCACCCGAGGAGGTCTCCGGCATTGCGCTCGTCGCCGTCGACGTCGGGAATCCGCATGCGGTCGTGGAGGGCGACCCGTCCGTGCTGCCGCACGTCGGGCCGATGCTCGAGGTGCACGAGCGTTTTCCACGGCGCACGAACGTCCAGGTGGCTCGTGCGGTCGCTGACGATGTGATCGAGGCGCGCGTGTGGGAGCGGGGCGTCGGCGAGACCGCATCGTCGGGAACGAGCGCGGTCGCGGTCGCCGCCGTGTTCGGGATCTCGCCGGTCACGGTGCGCTTCCCGGGCGGCGATCTCGAGGTGCGGTTCGAGGGGTCGCGCGCTTACCTGACGGGACCCGCGAGGGAGATCTAGATCGAGTAGTCGCGGAGCGCGGCGTTCAGCGACGTCTTCAGGTCGGTCGACTCGCTGCGGCGGCCGATGATGAGCGCGCACGCGAGGTCGAAGGTCCCGGCGGGGAACTCCTTCGGGCGCGTCCCGGGAACGACAACGGAGCGCGGCGGGACGTAACCGCGGTACTCGACGGCCTCAGAGCCGGTGACGTCGATGATCGGCACGCTCGCGGTCAGCGTCACGTTCGGGGCCAGCACCGCCTCGCGTCCGACGCGCACTCCTTCGACGACGATGCACCGTGAGCCGATGAAAGCGCCGTCCTCGATGATCACCGGCTGCGCACCGGCCGGCTCGAGCACTCCGCCGATCCCGACACCGCCGGCGAGGTGGACATCCGCGCCGATCTGGGCGCCCGAACCGACGGTCGCCCACGTGTCGACCATCGTGTTCGGTCCGATCCAGGCGCCGATGTTGACGTAGGACGGCATCAGCACGACCCCGCGCGACAGGAACGCGCCGAACCGGACGGTTGCCGGCGGGACGACGCGGACCCCCAGCGCCTCGTAGCCCGTCTTCAGCGGGATCTTGTCGTGGTACTCGAACGGCCCAACCTCGTTCGGCTCCATCTGCTGTAGCCGGAAGTAGTCGAGGATCGCGGCCTGCACATCGGCGTTGACGCGCCACTCGTCGCCGTCGGGCTCGGCGACGCGTACCTCACCTCGATCGAGCGCCTCGATGGTCTCTTCGGTGGTCACAGGATCTCCCGCAGGATCTCAGCCGCGCGCTCGCACTGCTCCTGTGTCGGCACGAGCGCGAAGCGCGCGTAGCCCTCGCCGGCTGCGCCGAAGAACGAGCCGGGCGCAGCGACGATTCCGTGCTCGAGCAGGCGGCGGCAGAACGGCTCCGAGGGTCCGCCGACGTCGACCCAGAGATAGAAGGTCGCCGCCGAGCCCGCCAGGCGCAACCCGCCGGCCTCGAGGGCCGCGAGCACCACGTCGCGTTTTCGCGCGTACAGGGCGCGAACTCCCTCGACGTGCGCGTCGTCCGACCATGCAGCGACCGAGGCGCGCTGCACGAACTCCTGCGGCGCCGTGCCCACCGACGGGCGGAAGCGCCGCAGCGCATCGGCGACCTCAGCCGGCGCGCAGACGAATCCCGAGCGATAGCCCGTCATCGACGAGCGCTTCGACAGCGTGTTGAAGACGACGATGTTCGTGCGGTCTGCGACCTGGAGCGCCGACACCGGCGGCTCGTCGAACCACAGCTCCGAGTACGCCTCGTCCGAGCAGATCAGGAAGCCGTGTGCGCGCGCCCGGTCCGCGAGCTCCTCGTAGAACGAGAGCGGTGCGACGGCGCCGGTCGGGTTGTTCGGGTAGCAGAGCCAGAAGACCGCGATCTCGTCCCAGGCGTCGAAGGCGTCCAGATCCGGCAGCCAGCCGGCCGATTCCTTCAACGCAACCGTCGCGACACTGCCGCCCGCAAACCTCGTGCCGCGCTCGTAGACGGGATAGCCGGGCTCGGGAATCGCGACGAGCCGCTTCTCGCCGAGCGCAACTTGCGGGAACGAGAAGATCGCCTCCTTCGAGCCGAGCGTCGGGACGATCTCCGTCGCGGGGTCGACGTGGACATCGAACCGCCGTCCGATCCAGCCGGCGATTGCCTCGCGGAGCTCGGGCAGACCGGTCGCGCGAGGGTAGGACGAGACCGCGTCGACGGAGGCGAGCATCACCTCCCGGATGAACGCCGGCGTCACCTCGCGCGGGTCGCCCATGCCGAAGTCGATCAGCTCGATGCCGCGGGCGCTCGCCTCCGCCTTCCAGTCGTCGAGGCGCGCGAACGGATACTGGGCGAGTTCCGCGAGGACGGGGGAGAGCTGCATGCCTAGACGCTACCCACCTCCACGGCCGTCAGGCTCGGGACGCGTCGCCTGCACCAGCGTCCCGCGATGACTTCTGAGGTGGTCGATCCTGGAACTCGTCTCAAAACGAGCGTTGTGCCGAACGGACATTCTGAGACGAGTTCCTGGTTCGCTGTTCAACCAGGATCGTGAGTTTGCTCGAAAGCGCAACGAGCGTCGAAACTCTGCAACCTGGTTCAAGGGCGAAACCAGGTTGCGGGGAGGTCGCGTGCACGAAACGGAGCTCAATCACCTGAGCTGATCAGCCAGGCGAGCCGATACCGAGTAGGAACCGCTGGAGGGCCTCGAAGGTGCGGGCCAGCTCAGCGATCTCGACCCGCTCGTCGACCGCGTGGGCGTACCGCGTGCCGCCCGGGCCGAGGTTGACCGCGTCGAGACCACGCGCGGCGAAGTCGGCAACGTTCGTCCACGCCTGCTTCGGCTGCAGCTCGAACGAGCCGGCAGCGCGAAGCTCGTTGACCAGGGCCGAGCTCGCGGCAACGTGCGCGGGTGGGGCGTGGGAAAGGATCTCGACCTCGCGCCCGATGAGCTCGCGCACGCGCGCCTCGGCGCTCTGCGGTGTGCGGTCGGGCGCGTAGCGAAAGTTGACTATCGCCTCGGCGCGGGCCGGAATGACGTTCGACGCGATTCCCGCATTCAGCTGCGTCACCGAGATCACCTCGCGGAAGAGCAACCCCTCGATCTCGACGTCGCGCGGCTCGGCGGCGAGCACCTGGCGCAGCCCGTCGTACGCGAGTGCGATCGCGTTCACGCCGAGCCACGGACGCGCCGAATGCGCCGAGCGGCCCTCGAAGACCACGCGCGCGTTCAGGTTGCCGAGGCAGCCGAGCTGCAGCGTGTTGTCGGTCGGCTCGAGGCAGATGACGAGCTTCGCATCGTCGATCAGCGGCGCGCGCTCGAAGACGGCGGGAAGTGGATTCTCGGACGGCCCGAGCTCCTCGCGCGGGAAGAAAAGGAGTCCGAGGTCGTACGCGAGGTCGGTGTCGGCCGTGCGCAGGCTCGCAACCCAGCGCGCGAGCTCGACCATCACGGCGAGGCCACCCTTCATGTCGCTCGTGCCAAGGCCGACCACGGCGCCGTCTTCGATCCGTCCAGGCAGGTTCCCCTGGGCGGGCACGGTATCCGTGTGACCCGCGAGGAGGACGAGCGGCTTGCCGGAGCGCGTGGCGTAGAGCAACGTCTCGCCGTCGTCGAACTCCAAGGGGATGGGTACCCATGTGCCGAGGTACCCATGAACGTCCGCCTCGGACCTGGACTCCGAGGGGATGTCCACGAGGGCCAAGGTCCGGGCGGCCAGGTCGGAGATCAGCTCGGAAGAGGGCATAATCGAGAGCGATGATCCCACGTACCCCGGAGCCCGAGCGCGGGTTCGTTCTCGCGGTGCTGGCTCAGGGTGTGGATGCGGACGAAGAGCTGGCCGAAGTGAAGGAGCTCGCGCGCACGGCCGGTGTCGAACCGGTCGGCTCCGTCGTGCAACACCGCACGCAGCCGGCAAACCGGACGTACGTCGGCAAGGGCAAGATCGAGGAGCTGAAGGAGCAGTTCAAGCGTGCCGACGCCGACAGCGTGATCGTCGACGGAGAGCTCGATCCATCGCAGCAGCGGTATCTCGAGAACACGCTCGATGCCCGTGTCGTCGACCGGACGCAATTGATCCTCGACATCTTCGCGCAGCATGCGACCTCGGCCGAGGGCAAGCTCCAGGTCGAGCTCGCGCAGCTCGAGTACAACCTCCCGCGCATGCGCGGCATGTGGAAGCACCTTGAGCGCCTGGGCGGCGGCACCGGCGCGCTCGGCGCGGGGGTGGGCACCCGCGGCCCGGGCGAGTCGCAGCTCGAGACCGACCGCCGCCTTGCACGCCACCGGATCTCGGTGCTGCGGAAGCGCCTCAAGGACCTGAAGAAGCAACGCGCGACGCAGCGCAAGGAACGCCGCCGCGCCCAGACGCCGACCGTTGCGCTCGCGGGTTACACGAACGTGGGGAAGTCGACCCTGCTGAACGCGCTCACCGGCTCGGAGGTCTCGGTCGAGAATCGCCTGTTCGAGACGCTCGACCCGACGACGCGCGGGTTCGACTACGACGGCCGCCGCTACCTCGTCACAGACACCGTCGGGTTCATCCGCCGGTTGCCGACGCAACTCGTCGAGGGGTTCGCCTCGACCCTCGAGGAGACGCTGCTCGCCGACATGGTGCTGCACGTCGTCGACGGCGCTGCCGCCGACGATGAGCAGGACCGCCAGGTCAGTGCGGTGCACGATGTTCTGCACGAGATCGGTGCCGGAGAGTTGCCGGTCGAGATCGTCTTGAACAAGATCGACCGCGTCGATCCGCTCGGCCGCCGCAGGCTTGCAAACCGTTTCCCCGGAGCCCCGCAGGTCTCGGCACTCGGCGGTGAAGGAATCGAGGAGCTGAAGGCCGAGCTCGCGCGACGCTTCGAGGATCGCTGGGAGCGGGTGCGCCTGCTGCTCCCGTACGCCGACGGCGACCGCCTGTCGGAGCTCTACGCGCTCGGCACGCCGATCGAGGAGCGCGAGGACACCGCCAACGGCGTGCTTGTGATCGCTCGCCTCCCGCGACGTGACCTACCGCGGTTCGCGCCGTACCTGATCGCCGACTCGACCGACACCCGCGAGTCGACGACCTCCGGCCGGGAGACAGCCTGATCGAACTGCCGGTCAAGAAGCTGCGGACGAATGCGGTGGTTCCTGCGCGTGCGTACTCGGGCGACGCCGGGCTCGACCTCTCGGCGTGTGAGCGTGTCGAGCTCGCGCCGGGCGAGCGGGCACTCGTACCTACGGGTCTTGCCGTCGCGATTCCCGACGGCTTCGCAGGGTTCGTGCAGCCGCGGTCGGGTCTCGCCGCGAAGCACGGGATCTCGATCGTCAACACGCCGGGCCTCGTCGACTCCGGGTATCGAGGTGAGCTGCAGGTGGCGCTTCTGAATACCGACCTGCGGGAGACCTTCGTCGTCGAGCCGGGCATGCGCATCGCGCAACTTGTCGTACTCCCGGTCCCTGGGTTCGATCTCGTCGAGGTCGACGAGCTGCCGGCGAGTGAGCGCGGCGAGCGCGGCTTCGGATCGTCCCGCCACTGATGGAGCCGCGGATCCGCGTCTCGGCGATCCTGCTCTGGCAAGGGCGCGTGCTCCTCTGCCGGCAGGAGAAGCCCGGCAAGGAGTACTGGCTGTTGCCCGGCGGGGGCGTCGACGTGGGGGAGTCGCTGATCGAGGCGCTGCGCCGCGAGTTGCGCGAGGAGCTCGGGATCTCGGCCGACGTGCAGTTCGAGGGGCCGGTTGCGATCGTCGACTCGATCGCGCCAAAGGCGCTACTCACGCGCAAGCACGTCGTGCACATCATCTTCGCGGCCGATCTCTCGCACCGTTCGCTCGAGGACGTGGAGACGAAGGATGCGGCGATCAAGGGCGCGCGCCTCTTCTCGGACGACGAGCTCGAGGACGTCGTCATCCATCCGCCGATCAAGCGGTTCCTGACGCGCTGGGAGCCGGGCGATCCCGCCGTGTACCTCGGCGCCCTCTGGGCCCGCTAAGCCTGCTCAGAATTTGCCGCCGCGGGCGCGGGCGCGCGCGGCAGAGACGGCGTGCGCCTCGTGCTCGAGCGCGTCCTCGAGCGGGGCGAGTGGTGCGGGCTCCACGGCACCGTCAGCGTGCGCGAGCGCTTCGGCGAGAAGACGATCGGCGAACCAGGGGTTGCGCGGCAGAAGTGGACCGTGGAGGTACGTGCCGTACACCCGGCGGTAGCGGCAGCCCTCTTCACGCGAGGCGCCGTCGTTGCCGAAGCCCGCGAGCACATGTCCGAGCGGAGCCGCGCCCTCGTCGAGCACGGTGCGGCCGGCGTGGTTCTCGAAGCCGGCGAGTGTCTCCCCTGCCCACGCGCAGTCGAGCAGCACGTCACCGATCATGCGCCGCTCGCCGGCGATCGTCTGCAGTGGCAAGATGCCGATGCCGGGCTGCTCCTCGCCCGCCACGTCGCGATAGAAGCGACCGAGAAGCTGGTAACCCCCACACACGGCGAGGAACACCGCATCGGCCTCGATCGCCTCGCGCAGCGCGTCGGCCTTCGTGACGAGGTCATGCGCGACGAGCGCCTGCTCGCGGTCCTGGCCGCCGCCGACGTAGAAGAGATCGATCTCGCTCGCAGCGACACGGTCTCCCATCCCGATCGCTCGCACGTCGAGCTCGTGCCCGCGGGCGCGAGCCCGCTCGGCGAGAACGGCGATGTTGCCGCGATCGGCGTAGATGTTCAGGTAGTCGGGGTAGAGATGGCCGACGCGGATCTTCATGCCGCAGGCTCCCAGTAGTCCCTCACAAGGCCCCGGCCCGCGACGACCCTGCGCAGGGCGAGCATCGCGGTGTAGGTCGGCAGCAACGTCAGCTCACCGCCGGGTGGCGTCAGCTCGAGCCCCCGGTCGAGCGCCGTTTCGAGCCGGGGGATGACGTCGATGCGGTCGCGCGGCAGACCGCCATACGCAAACCGCAACGCGAGCTCGGCGGCGCGCGAGCCCGTCGCGACGACCCGCTCGAGCCCCGCGAGGAGCGGCTCGAAGTCGACATCCCAGATCCACGAGACATCGCGGCCGTCGGCGATCGCATCGTTCAACGCCACGACCGCGACCTTCGGCGGGGCTCCCTCGACGAGCGTCCGGATCACCTCGTTCGCTCCGGCCGGATTCTTGATCAGGAGCATCAAGATCTGCCGGTCCCCGACCGGGATTCGCTCGAACCGGCCGAAGGCGGCAGAGAAGCGCTCGAGGCCGGCCTTGATCTCCGGCAGCGGCACCTCGAGGGCGAGAGCGAGCGCGGCTGCACCCACGGCGTTGTAGACGTTGTAGAGGCCCGGCAGCGCAAGCTCGACCCGGACCGAACCAACCGGTGTGTCAAGCGTGAACGACGCGCCGTCGAGACCGTGAAGGTCGATCTCGCGCGCGGCGACCTCGAGCGGCGGCCGCGTATGCCCGCAATTCGGGCAGGTGTAGTCGCCGAGGTGCCCGACGTACGCGGCCGCGTAGTCGTAGGGCGTGCCGCAGCGCAGGCAGTACTTCGAGTCGGCGGCGTGCTGTAGCGCAGGGCGCGCGCGCCGTGGGTCGTCGACCCCGAAGACAAGCGCATTGCCGTGCGTACGCGCGAGGTCGCCGACCTGCGGGTCGTCGCCGTTCACGACGAGGCGCGCGTCCGGAAGTGCAGCCACCGCGTCCCGCCAGCGCGCCGCGACGATCTCGAGCTCGCCGTATCGGTCGAGCTGGTCGCGAAAGAGGTTCCCGAGCAGCAGTGCCTTGGGCCGAACGCGCCGAGCAACCTCGGGCAACGCAGCCTCGTCGACCTCGAAGAGGCCGAGGTCGGCGGTGGACGAGTGGAGGAGCGTCGAGGCGACACCCGAGACGAGATTCGCGCCGGAGCTGTTGTGCGCGACTCGCTCGAACGGCCGCAGGATCTCGGCGACCATCGCCGTCGACGTCGTCTTGCCGTTCGTCGCGGACACGATGACCGATCCGTCTCGGAGGCGGCCGGCGAGCCGGTCGATCGCTCCCGGATCGAGCTTCCAGAGCAGCTTCCCGGGCAGCGTCGTGCCGCCGCCGCGGCCGGCGAAACGCGAGAGCGTGCCCG
>JBAQHS010000266.1:0-19331 GCA_049288455.1 Gaiellaceae bacterium
GATCCCGCGTGCGACGTAGCGCTCGCGGGCCTCCTGGACGCGCTCCGTGGCGCTGCGTTCCTGGAGAGACACGACAAGCGCGACTGTATACGCCGTATTCAACCGGCGAAAGCTCATCTCGCGGCCGAAGGAGGGGCCAGGGCGGGTGGCCGATACGATGCCGCCGCACGGCGCCTTGGCCGAGTGGTTAGGCAGCGGCCTGCAAAGCCGTTTACAGCAGTTCGAATCTGCTAGGCGCCTCTAGACCCGTTGCATCGGACCGGTTGCCTCAACTGAGGTCTCTTGGTCAAGGTCGCAAACGATCGTGCCGATAGTGGCATGTGTGCTTCGCGTTTCTCGCTTGCCGAGCCTGGCTGCAACCGTCGCGGTGACCGCCGTGCTTGCCTTCACCGGGTCCGGCGCAGCCGCGACTCCGACGAGGGCGGGCTGGTCTGCTGCCGCCAACGGCATCTGTGGCACCGGAAATGCTCAGATTCGCAAGCTTCCGACGGGCACGGCACCGGCCGTGCGTGCGGCCAGGTTCCGCGCGATCGCGCGCATCGTGAGTCGAGAGAACGCGAGGCTCTCGGTGTTGCCACGGCCCGCCAGTGAGCTTCCCAACATCACCTTCTTCCTCGCGAAGTCGCGAGCGTTGGTCGCCCTCTACGGACAGGCTGCGCGGGCCGAAGATGCGAATGACAAGCCTGCGTTCGCGACAGTGCGGACGATGATCAAGCAGGTCGGTTACTACTACGACTTCTCGGCTCGCGTTCTCGGAGCGCGAGTCTGCGTCCAACCTTCGTAGCCGGCTCGCGGGGACCGCGCGGAAGGGCCGACGCGAGGCGACGGCCCTTCCAGAGTCTGGCTCGATGTCGTGTGCTTATGCCTGCGACAGGTTCGCGACCTTGATCGCGGTGAGCCAGGTCTCGTCCGCGAACGCGTTCTTGCCTGCGCACTTCATCTGCACGACCGCGGGCGCGCAGGAAGTCGAGTCGTAGACTGCGTGCGATGCCGAGGGTCGGGCTCCTGTGGCGGGAAGCGTGGGATCCTCCCGCGCCCGGAAGGTCGATCGTCGAGTCCTGCAAGCTCCGGAAGATGTTCGATGCGTTCGCGGGCCTTGGCGTTTCCGCGGAGCCCGTCGTCTACTCCGACGACACCGTCGAGGCGGTTCGCGATCAGCTGCTCGCCCTCGACGGCGCGCTCGTCTGGGTCAACCCGATCGAGCAGGGCCTCGACCGCTCGCAGCTCGACCCGCTGCTCCGCGAAGTGGCCGCTGCAGGCGTGTGGATGAGCGCACACCCCGACGTCATCCTGCGCATGGCGACGAAGCAGGTTCTCGTCGACACCAAGCAGATGAGCTGGGGAACCGACACGCGGGTCTACCGGTCGACTGCGGAGCTGGAAGCGAGTCTCCGCGCGCGATTGAGGGATGGCGCTGCGCTCGTGTTGAAGCAGAACCGTGGCATGGGAGGTGACGGGATCTGGAAGGTCGAATCCGGCGGTCCGGGCGGCGACGGCGAGACGATGCTGCGGGTGCAGCACGCAGTCCGGGAGAGCGCCCCGGAGCGGCTGTCGCTTGAGGCGTTCGTGGGTCGCTGCGAGCCGTACTTCGTTGGCGCCGGCTCGATGGTCGAGCAGCCGTTCCAGTCACGTCTCGGCGAAGGGCTCATTCGCGTCTACCTGACTCACGACCGGGTGGTCGGCTTCACCCGCCAGTACCCGCGGGGGCTCATGCCGCCTGACGTCGCGTCGCGTGCGTCGTCGGCGAAGGTGTTCGAACCGCCGACCGCGCCTGCCTACGCGGATCTTCGCCACCAAATGGAGTCGGAGTGGGCGCCGCAGCTGCAGGAAATCCTCGGTCTCGACGTGCACGATCTACCCGTGATCTGGGACGCCGACTTCCTCTACGGCGAGAGGTCGGCTTCCGGTGCCGACACCTATGTGCTGTGCGAGATCAACGCGAGCTCCACGTTCGCGTTCCCGGAGCACGCGATGCCCACCGTCGCCGCGGCCGCGCTCGAGCGAATACGGGCTCGGACGGCTGCGGCTCAGCGCGACGGGGTCGATCGCAGCTCGGCTCGGTAGAGCCAGAGCCCGTCACGCACGCGCACGATCCGCGCACTCTCGACCTGGTGCCCGGGCGCGACGAGGTAATCGCTCTCCGTGCGGGCGGCGTCGAACTGGCCCAGGGTGAGCCGGATCAGCTCCTCGCAGCGATGCTCGCTGCACTCGCAGACGAACGGCACAGCAATCTGGCGGTCGAAGCGGTTGATTCGCGCAGCAGCGGCGATGTGCTCGTTGCGCAGCCGCGTCTCATCCGGCCTCGAAAGCCCTTCTCCATCCGCGTGCGCTACGAGACCAACCATCGGCGTCTCTTTCCATGATTCGCGGCTGCTCAAACGGGAACGGGCCTCCGGATGGACGAGCTATCGAGGCAGCGCCTCAAGCACAACGAGGCGGTTTTTCGCACTGTCAACGAAGAAATCGACGATCTCGGCACGAGTGCCGGCGGGAACGCCTACGTCTGCGAGTGCGCTGACGTCGCCTGCACGGCGACGATCCGCCTGCCGCACGCCGAGTACACGCGGATTCGCTCGGAACGAGATCACTTCATCGTGAAGCCGGGTCACGAGGTGCCGGAGATCGAGCGCGTCGTCGAGCGTGCGCCGGGTCACCTCGTCGTCGATAAAGGTCAGTCGCGGCCGAAGATCGAGCTCTCGACGACGTAGAAGGCCGCGAGCGCCGCGTAGAGCGCGAGGGCGATCCACGCGGAGATGAGTGACGTCAGGGTTGCGAAGGTGTAGAGGGGGATCCCAGGCAGGAACGAGCGCGAGATACCGCTGATCGTGCGCTGGTCAGCCTCGGCGGCGATGAGCCGCCGTCCGATCGCGGCGTAGAACCAGACCGCGCCGAACATCGCCGCCATCGCGATGCTCGTGAGCCCGTAGAAGAATGCGGCCGCCTTGGCGTCGTGGTGGAGGTGCGCGGCGAGCACGTGCGTGGGGAACGGGATGAACGCGATCACCATCAGGAAGATCACGTTGATCGCAAGGAACGTTCGGTCGACCCGCGCAACCTGGCGGAAGAGCGTGTGGTGATTGATCCACATGATCCCGATCGTCACGAACGAGATCGCATAGGCCGCGTAGGAGGGCCAGAGGTGGAGGAGTTGGTGGGTGACGCTGCCGTGCCCGTCGAGCTTCAGTTCGAGAATGAGCAGCGTCGCAGCGATCGCGAACACGCCGTCACTGAACGTCTCGAGGCGGGCGGTCTCGGAATCCATGCTGTGCATTGAACGCCGCACGTCGGCGGTCGCTTCCCGGACCGCCCGGTTAGGATCGGCGCGTGGGCTTCTCCGGCTCGTCGATCCAGAACGCGATCTACATCGCGCAGCAGCCACCAGACTGGCCGGTCACCTTCGCCGGCTGGGAGGCGGCGGCCGAGGCAAAGCTCGACTCGGGTGCCTTCGGGTACATCGCGGGCGGAGCCGGGGCCGAGTCGACGATGCGCGCGAACCTCGATGCGTTCGGCCGCTGGCGGATCCGACCGCGCATGCTCACCGGCAACGTCGAGCGTGACATCTCCGTCGAGGTGCTCGGTCTTCGCTCGCCCGCACCGTTCATCCTTGCTCCGGTCGGTGTGCTCTCGATCGCGCACGAGGAAGCCGAGATCGGCGTGGGGAAGGCAGCGGCCTCATCGGGTGTGCCGATGGTCCTCTCGAGCGCGGCAACGCACTCGATCGAGGAGGTCGCAGCGACGAATGCGCCGCGCTGGTTCCAGCTCTACTGGGTGAACGACCGCGAGATCTGCGCGAGCTTCGTGCGCCGAGCCGAGGCCGCCGGCTACGGCGCGATCGTCGTCACTCTCGACACACTCAACCTCGGCTGGCGACCACGGGACCTGAGCCAGGCCTATCTGCCGTTCATCAAGGGCGAGGGCTGCGGGCAGTACTTCAGCGACCCGGTGTTCCTCTCACGCCTCGACAAGACGCCGGAGGAAGACCTGCTGACGGCGGCGGCGACCATGCTCGCCACCTTCCCCAACCTCGGCCTCGTCTGGGACGACCTCGACTGGCTGCGCGCGCAGACGGCGCTCCCGATTCTCGTCAAGGGGGTCCTCACTGCCGACGATGCCGAGATCGCGCTCCAGCACGGCGTCGACGGGATCGTCGTCTCGAACCACGGCGGCCGGCAGGTCGACGGTGCCGTTGCCGCACTCGACGCACTGGTCGAGATCCGCGATGCGCTTCCGGACGCGGTCGTGCTGATGGACGGGGGAATCCGCTGCGGGGCCCACGTGCTGAAGGCGATGGCACTCGGCGCCGACGCCGTGCTGCTTGGACGTCCCTACGCGTATGCCCTCGCGGTCGGTGGGCAGCGTGGTGTCGAGGAGCTGATTCAGAACCTGATGGCCGAGATCGATCTCACGCTGGCGCTCGCCGGCGGGACGAGCGTTCGCGAACTCGACCGCTCATGCCTGACCTCGGTGTAGTCCTCGATCGTTCGGGGCGCGTTGCGCTCGAGGAGATTCGCGTCGAGCCGCCGGGCTCCGGCGAGGTGCTCGTGCGGATCGAGGCGACCGGGGTCTGCCATTCCGACGCGCACGTGATCGCGGAGAACGGCTGGCATCACGCTTTCCCGATCCTGCTCGGGCACGAGGGAGCAGGCACGGTCGCGGCGGTCGGCGAGGGCGTCTCGGGGCTCGTCGAAGGCGACCGCGTCGTGATCGGCTGGAAGACGGCATGCGGCGTGTGCGCGATGTGCCTGCGCGGGCAGCCGCGCTTCTGCAAGCGCCCGCCCTCTGCTCCGGGGCGGCTCTTTCGCGCCGACGGGGCCGAGCTGACACCGGTGCTGCGGACGGGCACGTTTGCCACCCACACCGTCGTGCCCGCGGTTGCCGCGGCGAAGGTGCCACGCGAGTTGCCGGTCGAGCACGCGTGCCTCCTCGGGTGTGCCGTCGCAACCGGGGTGATGTCGGTGCTCGAGACGGCGAAGGTATGGGAGGGCGCCCGCGTCGCGGTGATCGGTTGCGGGGCGGTCGGGCTGTCGGTCATCCAGGGCGCGCGGCTCGCAGGCGCCGGAGAGATTCGCGCGATCGACCTGGACGAGCGCAAGCTCGAAGCGGCCCGCCACTTCGGCGCGACGGAGGTCGGCGAAGGGCCTGCTGATTTCGTCTTCGACGTCGTCGGGCGGCGCTCCACGTTCGAGCTCGCGCTGTCGCTCATCAGCGCTCCGGGCACGGTCGTGCTCATCGGCCTGTCGCCGGCGGGCGAGAAGGCCGAGATCGATCTGCCAAAGCTCTTCGGCAGGCGCGCCCGGATCCTGGTCTCACACGGCGGCGATCATCTGCCCGACGACTTTGCCCGCCTCGCCGACTGGACGCTCGCCGGCAAGCTCGATCTCGCCGGGATGGTCAGCCGCACAGCGCCACTCGAGGACTGGGAGGCCGCGTTGCAGGCGATGCACGACGGCGAGGTCATCCGGACCGTTCTCACACCCACGGCGGCGTGAGGTCGATCGACGTATTCCGCGCGATCGTCGCGGGCGAGCGGGAGCCGCCGCCCGTCGCGAACCTGATCGGCATGCAGATGACTGCAGTCGAAGAAGGGGCGGTCACGTTCGAGCTCGAGGTGGGCGTCGAGCACACGAGCCCGCTCGGCACCGTCCACGGCGGGATCCTCTGTGATCTTGCCGACGCTGCGATGGGCTGCGCGCACGCGTCACAGCTCGCCGACGGTGAGACGTTCACGACGCTCGAGCTGAAGATGAACTTCCTGAAGCCGGTGTGGGAGGGGCGGCTCGTGGCCGAGGCGCGGGTGGTGAAATCGGGCCGGACGATCGGGCTCGTCGACTGCCGCGTCTCCGACGGGAGTGGCTCGCTCGTCGCGTACGGCACCTCCACCTGCATGACCCTGCGCGGCGATGCCGCGATGGGGCGTTAGGAGGTTTGATGTGGAATTGCGAGTGCGCGTGCATTTCACATCAAGCCTCCAACGAATAGGATCGCGCTGTGGAGCTTCGCGACACGCCGGAGGAGGAGGCCTTCCGCGCGGAGGTGCGCGCGTTCATCGCGGCGAACCTTCCCGAAAGCTCGAAGGCGCGGAGCGCCCGCCGTTTCGAGGACGCCGATCTCGAGTGGAGCCGCAAACTCGGGGCGGCCGGCTACGCCGGCCTCACCTGGCCGACCGAATACGGCGGCGCCGGAGCACCGTACGCGCACCAGGCGATCTTCCTCGAGGAGCTTGCGCGCGCTGAAGCCCCGTCGCACCTCGGCGTGATCGGCCTCGGCATGGCCGGACCGACGATCATCGCCTGGGGCACGCCCGAGCAGAAGCAGCGGTACCTCGCGAAGATCCTGAGTGCGGACGAGATCTGGTGCCAGGGGTTCTCGGAGCCCGATGCGGGCAGCGACCTGGCAGCCTCGCGCACGCGAATCGAAGACAAGGGTGACCATTTCTTGATCAACGGCCAGAAGGTGTGGTCGTCGTTCGCACACATCGCAGACTTCTGCATCCTCGTCGGGCTCGGCGATCCCGATGCGCCGCGATACAAGAATCTGACCTACGTGATCGTCGATATGCACGCCCCCGGTGTCGAGGTTCGGCCGCTCGTGCAGATCACGGGCCACCCCGAGTTCAACGAGATCTTCTTCACCGACGTGAAAGTGCCGAAGGAGAATCTCCTCGGCTCGGTCGGAGACGGCTGGCAGGTCGCGATGACGACGCTGCTGCACGAGCGTGGCACGCTCGGCTTCGCGCTCTCGGCGACGCTCGCGGTGGCTGTGCGCAAGCTGATCGCTCTCGCGAAGGAGCGCAACGTCACCGACCCGATCCTGCGTGACCGGATCGCACGCGAGTGGGTCGAGCTGCAGGCGCTGAAGTACACGAACTACCGCTCGCTCACGGCGCTGACGAAGACCGGCGTTCCTGGGCCGGAGGGATCGGCCTCGAAACTCGTCTGGTCGGAGAACAACCAGCGGCTGACGAAGCTCGCGCTCGAGATCCTCGGCTCGCATGCGCAGCTGACGAACGGCGGCGGTACCTCCGACGGCTACTGGCAGTACCAGCAGCTGCGGTCGCGCGGGAACACGATCGAGGCCGGTACGAGCGAGATCCTTCGCAACATCGTCGCCGAGCGCGTGCTCGGGCTACCAAGGAGTCGATAGTGGACTTTTCGTTCACCGCCGAGCAGGACGATCTTCGCCGCGAGGCGCGCGCGTTCCTCGACGCGAACACCTCGCCGTCGATGGAACAGCTCGCAGGGCTCGGCTGGGTCGGGATCCTGCAAGCGGACGACTTCACGTTCCTCGATGCGGCCGTGCTCTTCGAGGAGCTCGGTCGTGCGCTCTACGACGGCCCGTACGTGTTGAACGAGGTGGCGGGCCAGCCGGGCGACGACGTCTGGTCGATCGAGATCGATGGGTTCGTTCCCCATCTCGCACAGGTGAGCCGCGTGCTCACCCCGGCGATGGAAGCCGAGCGGGCCGAGGGCGAGACGCTCGCGACGGTGGACGAGACGCTCGGGCTCGGACGTCTCTCGCGGAACGGCGCGGAACGCGCGCAGGGCGACTGGGTCGACGTGCGGCGGCGGCTGCTCGCGGCGCTCGCCCTCGAGGCAGTCGGAATCGGCTCGAAAGCGACCGAGCTCGCGCTTGCATACGTCTCGCAGCGCGAGCAGTTCGGCAAGAAGATCGGCAGCTACCAGGCAATCTCGCACTCGCTCGTCGACGGGTACGTCGCCGTTGAGCTCTCACGGTCGCTCGCCTACTGGGCGGCCTGGTGCGTCGCCGAGCACGACCCCGAGGTCGACCTGGCAGTCGCCGCCGCGAAGTCACAGGCGGCAGAAGCCGCGGTGCTCGCCTGCGAGAAGTCGATCCAGGCGCACGGAGGCATCGGCTTCACCTGGGAGCACCCGCTGCACCGCTACTACAAGCGGGCGCTCTGGCTCGAGGGCGCGCTCGGGTACGGCCGCGAGCATCGGGCCGAGGTGGCTGCATCCCTTCTGTCCTCGTAACCGGCGCGTCGACCGGGATCGGCCAGGCGACTGCGATCCGTCTGCGAGACCTCGGCTGGACGGTGTACGCATCTGTTCGCCACGCAGGTGAGGCACCGGATGGGACCACGGAGCTCGTCTTCGACGTCACCGATCCCGTCGCGGTCGGGCACGCCGCCGTTCAGGTCGATGAGCTCGACGGGCTCGTTGACAACGCCGGCATCGGCATCGCTGCACCGCTCGAGTTTCTGCCCGCCGACGAGCTGACGCGGCAACTCGATGTCAACGTGGTCGGCCAGCTGCGTGTGCTTCAGGCGTTCATGCCGGCACTTCGTCGCTCACGCGGGCGGATTGTGCTGATGGGCTCCGTCGGCGGGCGTTCAGCGTTGCCTTTTCTCGGCGCGTATGCGATGTCCAAGTTTGCGCTCGAGGCGATGGCGGATTCGCTGCGCGTCGAGCTGGCGCCGTTCGGGATGCGCGTCTCGATCATCGAGCCCGGAACGATCGCGACCGCCATCTGGACGAAACCGCAGCGCGCGATCGAGGCGTTTCCGCCCGAGGCGGCCGAGCTCTACGGCGAGCGCGTCGCGAAGTTCCGCCGCCTCGCCTCGGAGCGCTCCGCGGCAAAGGGCGTCCCGGCAGAGGAAGTCGCCAAGGTGGTCGAGCGTGCACTGACTGCGGCGAAACCCAAGGCTCGGTACCTCGTCGGTCCCGACGCGAGGCGCCGCGCGCGTCTCGAGAAGCTCCCTCAGCGCCTGCGCGACTGGCTCCTCACTCGCTTCCTGTTCGGTGAAGGCCGTTAGCAACCTCAACCTCGGGCTCCGCTTCGCGTGCGAGGTCGCGGCGCTCGTGGCGGTCGCCTGGTTCGGGTGGGACACGAGCCCGATTCTCGCGGTCGTCTTCCCGTTGCTCGTTGCGGCGGTGTGGGGCGTGGGAATCGCACCGCGAGCCCGTCGCCGCTGGCCTGACCCGGCGCGATTCGTCGCCGAACTCGTCGTGTTCGCGGCAGCGACCGCCGCCTTCGTCGCGGTCGGGCAGACGGCGGTCGCGGTCGTCTTCGCGGTGCTGGCGGTCGTGACCGCCGCGCTCGTTCGCGTCTGGCCCGAGCCCGTCGCCTGAGCCGAGCCGCCGGCAACGAGCGAACGATCCGCCGGTTCGGACCGAACCGATCCGTCGCTTCGGGCGAATAACGCGTCAGCGCCGGGTCACGCCCGGCACGCTCGCTGGGAGGGCGACTGCGGCTCGCCCTCCCGGCATATGCCCCGCCCGGACACGGCCGGTGTCAGACACACGCACGGAAGTGAGACAAACAGTCCACAGCCGGCTCGGCGTGACGGGGCTTTGTGAGGCGGCAAGGCTTAGGATCAGCGCATGGCCTACTCGATTGCGTCACTCGATGAGCTCGGCGAGGGCTACGGCTTTCGCAAGATCCGCCAGCCGCTCGGCGTCACCGCCTTCGGCGTGAACGCTCTCGTCTTCCCGCCTGGTTACGAGGGCCCGAACCACTACCACGACCGGCAGGACGAGCTCTACTTCGTCCACCGGGGCACCGCGACATTCACGTTCGACGGCGAAGAGCGCACCGTCAGCGAAGGTGGCGTCGTGCACGTGGAGTCGACGACGCACCGCATGATCACGAACCGCGGTGACGAGGACCTCGTCCTCTTCATCGTCGGCGGCAAGGACGGCTACGTCGAGCGCGACGGACAGCTCGTCGGCCCCGAGGATCTCGCCAAGCGCCAAGGCATCAAGGAGATGGAGCGGTGAACGGGTTGATGATGGACTTTCAGCTGACGCTGCCGGCGATCCTGCGCCGATGCGAGTCCTACTTCGGGGACAAGGAGATCGTCACCCGGCTGCCGGACCGGAGCTTCCACCGGTACTCGCATGCAGACTCATGTAGGCGTGCCCGCGCGCTCGCGGTGGCGCTGCAGGGGATCGGCCTCGAGCGCGGCGACCGAGTCGCAACGCTCTGCTGGAACCACTACCAGCATCACGAGGCGTACCTCGGGATCCCGTGTGGCGGATTCGTGCTCCACACGCTGAACCTCCGGCTGCATCCGAACGACCTTGCGTACATCGCAACCCACGCGGGCGACCGGGCCGTGATTGTCGACCGCGGGCTGCTGCCGCTGCTCGAGTCCTTCGTCGCCCAGACGAAGATCGAGCACGTCTTCGTCGTTGAGGACTCCTACGAGGAGCTCTTGGCAGGTGTCGATCCCGACGCCTGGCGCGATCCGGAGCTCGACGAGAACGAGGCGGCCGCGATGTGTTACACGAGCGGGACGACCGGGCTGCCGAAAGGCGTCCTGTACTCGCACCGCTCGACGATGCTCCACACGCTCGGCGTCGCCGCCGGCAATCCGATGAACCTCGGGATCAGCGAGCAGGACACGATCCTGCCGGTCGTGCCGATGTTCCACGCGAACGCCTGGGGCTATCCGTACATCGCCGCGATGATCGGGTCGAAGCTCGTCTACCCGGGGCCGTTCCTCGATCCCGAGAGCCTGCTCGAGGCGTTCGTCGCCGAGGACGTCACGTGGACGGCGGGCGTGCCGACGATCTGGCTCGGCATCCTCGCGCTGCTCGACGCGAGCCCCGGCAAGTGGGATCTCACACACATGAAGGGAATGCTCGTCGGTGGCTCTGCTGCACCGCGCGCGATGATCGCTGGCTTCAAGCAGCGCCACGGCCTGAACGTCGTCCACGGCTGGGGGATGACCGAGACCTCGCCGGTCGCCTCGACTGCGCAGCTTCCGGGCGACATCGCGCACGCCGACGAGGAGACCCAGTTCGACTACATCGCGATGCAGGGATTGCCGCTGCCGCTCGTCGAGTTGCGCAACCGTGACGCCGAAGGCGCGATACTTCCATGGGACGGCGAATCGATGGGCGAGCTGGAGATCCGCGGCCCTTGGATCGCGGCCGGGTACTACGACACGCCGGAGCAGGCGAATCGCTGGACCGACGACGGCTGGTTCAAGACCGGAGACGTCGTGTCGATCCACCCACGTGGGTTCATCCAGATCAAGGACCGCTCCAAGGACGTGATCAAGTCGGGTGGGGAGTGGATCTCCTCGGTCGAGCTCGAGAACGCGCTGATGGCACACCCGGCGATCGCCGAGGCCGCCGTGATCGCGATCCCCGACGAGAAGTGGGACGAGCGGCCGCTCGCGGCGATTGTCCTGCGCGAGGGCGCGACCGCGACCGGTGAGGAGCTGAAGGCATTTCTCGCTCCGAACTTCGCGAAGTGGTGGCTGCCCGACCGCTACGAGTTCGTCGCCGAGATCCCGAAGACAAGCGTCGGTAAGTTCCGCAAGACGGAGTTGCGGGAGATGTTCGCGAGCGAGCGCGCGGCGGTGAGTAGCCCGTGATCCAGACGGTCTGGCTCGACAACCCGCCGGTCAATGCGGTTGGCAAAGCGATCATCGAGACACTCTGGAACTCGCTCGAGTCGCTTGCGGACGACGTGAACGTCGTCGTCCTCCGGGGAACCGGCGACCGTGCTTTCTCCGCCGGCGCAGACATCAGCGGCTTCGTCGGCGACGCCGGCGACGACGGCCGCCCGGCCGGGATCCAACCGGTCGCCGACCTCATCGAGCAAACACGGGTGCCGGTTGTCGCCGCCATTCATGGGTACTGCCTGGGAGGCGGTCTCGAGATCGCGCTGGCATGCGACTTCCGGATCGCGACGCGCGACGCGCAACTCGGGTTCCCCGAGGTCAACCTCGGGCTGCTGCCCGGCGGCGGCGGGACACAACGCGCACCACGGCTCATCTCGCCGGGGCGAGCCCGCTGGCTGACCATGTCCGGCGAGCGCATCGACGCCGAGACCGCGTCGCAGTGGGGGCTCGTCGAATTCGTCGTCGACGATCTCGACGAAGGCATCGCGCGGTACGTCGAGCCGCTCGATCGCCAGAGCCCGCATGCGATCCGCCAGATCAAGGCGCTCTATCACGACACACGAGACACGCGAAGCGACGATCGCGAAGTGCAGGCGTTCGCAGCCTGCCTGACCTCCGAGGATGGGCAGGAGGGCGTCGCCGCGTTCCTCGAGAAGCGGCAGGCGAGCTGGACCGGACGATGAAGGCCGTGGTCCTCCGCGAGGTGGGAGGTGACCTCGCGCTCGAAGAGGTGCCGGACGCAGAAGGTGCGAACGTCGTCCATGTTCGCGCAGCGGGGATCAACTTCGCAGACGTCCTCGTTCGACGGGGTCTCTATCCACAGATGCCCGAGCTGCCGCACATCCTCGGCGGCGAGGTCGCCGGCGAGCTCGACGGGCGGCGCGTCGTTGCGCTTTCACGGAGCGCCGGCGGTTACGCCGAGCGCGTCGACGTCGATCCGCAATGGGTGTTCGACCTGCCCGACGGAGAATCGTATGCCGCCGGTGCCGCATTCCTCACCACGTATCTGACTGCGTACATCCCGCTGCACTATCAAGTGCGCGTCCGAAGTGGGACGACCGTGCTCGTCCACGCAGGCTCGGGAGGTGTCGGCACCGCGGCGATCCAGCTCGCCAAGCGTCTCGGCGCGCACGTGATCGCGACAGCGAGCTCCGACGAGAAACGTGCCTATGCCCGCGAGCAGGGCGCCGACCGCGCGATCGGGTACGACGAGCTCGCATCGGTGTCGGCAGACGTTGTCCTCGACACCGTTGGCGGCGATACCTTCACGCAGTCGCTCTCGATCCTGAAGCCGCTCGGGAACCTGATCGCGATCGGGTTCACAGCCGGGCTATGGGAGAACCCGAGCGTGCAGTGGCTCGTCGGGCGGAACGTCGGTGTGCAGGGCCTGTTTCTCGGCCGTCTGATGAAGCTCGACCCGGAGTTCGTGCGCGGCTGCGCGGCCGAACTGCTCACGATCTGGTCCGCCGGCGAGATCGATCCAGCCGTCGGCGCGACGTTTCCGCTCGCCGCCGCGGGCGCAGCGCACGAGCTGATCGAGTCGCGGCGCCACGTCGGCAAGGTCGTCCTCGAGCCATGAAGGCTCTCGTCACCGGGGGCGAGGGCGGCCTCGGGAAGGCGATGCGAGCGCGGCTTGAGCGCGAGGGCTACGAGGTCGAGTCGCTCGACCTCGTGACAGGGTTCGACGTCAGCGATTCGAGCGCGTGGGAACGAGTGGAAGCGGTCGACCTCGCGTGCCTCAACGCAGGCGTTCTCACTGCCGAGACCGAGGTGACGAGGCTCACCGACGCGCAATATCGCCGGGCCGTCAGCGTGAATGTCGACGGAGTCGTCTACGGCGTGCGACGGCTTGCCCGCGTGATGAGCGGCGGGACGATCGTCGTGACGTCCTCGCTCGCCGGGCTCACGGGCATGCCGCTCGACTCCATCTACGCCCTCACGAAGCACGCCGTCGTCGGATTCGTCCGCAGCGTGGCGACGCAGCTCGCTCCGATCCAGATCAATGCTGTGTGTCCGGGCATCGCCGACACGCCGATGCTCGACCTGCACGACCAGCGCGCGACCTTCGCGGCGGCCGGCTTCCCCTTGCTTCGCCCCGAAGACGTGGCTGAAGCCATGTGGCTCGCCGCGTCGAGCAACAGGACCGGGGAGTGCTGGTTCGTCCAACCGGGGCGGGATCCCGCGCCGTTTCGGTTCCCGAACCTCCCGGGGCCTCGCAGTGCAGGCGCGACTGTCGGCCTGCCGCCGATCGCACGCTGAGTGAGTGGAAGAACGGAGGTTGCTTCGACGTCCAGAGTAAAACCGGTTCAAAGTCATAGGAGGGTCAAATGAAGACGTACGCCATCCTGCGCCGTGACGGCTGGAGGTCCCCGGAGGAGCTCCAGGCAGCCGCGGCACGCTCGAGTGCTGTCGGCGACGACGAGATGTCCGATGACATCCGCTGGATCCGCAGCTATGTCATTGCGGAGCCCGCAGACGGTGGGTTGGGCACGGTCTGCATCTATCAGGCGTCAAGCCCGGAGAAGATCCGTGAGCACGCCGAGCGCGCAGGACTCCCGGTAAACGAGATCATCGAGGTCGCCGACACGGTGATCGTGCGGCCCGATCCGGTCGCCGCGAGCGCGTAGGAAAACGCCCGCTTCGGCCCGGCCCGTCAGCTTGCTCAGTTGAGGCCGGGGTCGAACGGCATGTCGACCATCAACTCGAACGGGCCGCCCTTGCGGTGGAGCACCGTCCGCCAGAGCTCGTCCGGGTCGTCGGCGAACGCGTCGTCGGGCTCGGCGATGACGACGATCCACGCCGGCTCCTCGAGCTCTGCCTCGAGTTGGCCGGCACCCCAACCGGCGTAGCCCGCAAAGAGGCGCATCCGGCTGATCGCAAGGTCGTCCGGCTCGGCGTCGGCGGGCATGAAGCCGACTCGTTCGAAGATCGGCGCCGCGGCCTTGTCGACGTCGTCGAACTCCGCGAGCACCATGAACGCCTCGGGCTGCACAGGGCCGCCGACGAACACGGGACCGCCGGCGCCGGGCAGGCCGTCGAGCGCGGGCACGGCGTCGACCGCCGCGACCTCAGACGGGCGGCTGAGCACGAGACCCATCGCGCCGTCCTCGTCGTGATGGGCGACGAGCACGACCGTCTTGCGGAAGTTCGGATCGTGGAGCGACGGCGCGGAAACGAGCAGGTGTCCTTGCAGGCTGAGCATTTCCTAGGGGCTCGATGTGGATCTGGGTGCTTGCGGGGATGGCTCAGACCAAGCAGGTCGTTCGGGTCGGGCGTAGGGCATAGCGGTGTCTACGTTCAAGCCCGACCCGGGCGAGATGCGCCGCGTCTGAGCCACCATCCGTGAGTGCATGTGATCCATATTGAGTCCCTAAGTGAACTGCCACCCGTCGCCGTCCCGAAACGCTTTGAGGATGCGTTTGGCCACAACCTGGCGATGCACCTCGTCGGGCCCGTCGTAGATGCGGCCCCCACGCGCGTGCATGAGCATCGCGGCGAGCGGGGTCTCGTCGGTCAAGCCGCGCGCGCCGTGAACCTGGACCGCCCGGTCGATCACCTCGTTCAGGACGCGCGCTGCGTAGAACTTGATCGCTGAGACTTCGACACGCGCCTCATCGCCGCCGTCGATCTTGTGGGCCGCATCGAGCGTCATGAACCGGCACGCCTGGATCTCGGCGTAGCTGTCGGCGATCCAGTTCTGCACCGTCTGCTTGTCACTGAGCGGGCCGGTGGATGTCTCGCGTTGCAGCGCGTAGGAGCACATCAGCTCGAAGGCCCGCTCCATCTGGCCGAGCCAGCGCATCACGTGATGGATCCGCCCGGGGCCGAGGCGCTTCTGCGCGATCAGAAAGCCTGCGCCTTCCGCGCCGAGCGTGTTCGAGACCGGGACACGAACACCCGTGTAGCGCACCTCGCAATGCGTCGACCAGCCCTTGCCCGCATGCCCCATCACAGTGGTCGGCTTCACGATCTCGACACCTGGGGTATCGGCGGGGACGATGATCTGCGTGGCGCGTCCGTGCGCGGGCGCATCGGGATCGGTGACGGCCATCACGATCCCGAACGCCGCCCCGTCGGCGCCCGACGAGAACCACTTGTGACCGTCGATCACCCAGTCGTCCCCGTCACGCACCGCGCGCGTGCGGAGCGTCGTCGGGTCGGATCCCGGCACCTCTGGCTCGGTCATCGAGAAGAAGGAGCGAATCTGGCCCGCGACGAGCGGCCGCAGCCAGCGTTCCTTCTGCTCGTCGGTCCCGAACGCGTGCAGGATCTCGGCGTTGCCGGCGTCAGGAGCCTGGCAGCCGAACACGAACTGGCCGAACGTCGAGCGGCCGATGTGCTCGTTCAGGTACGCGTAGTCGAGAAAGCCGGTGCCGGTGCCGCCGGCCTCGGGCGGGACGTGCGGTGCCCAGAGGCCGAGCTCGCGTACCTCGTCGCGCAACCCGCGGACGATTGCTTCGCCGTTTTCGTCCTGCCGCTCGATCGCGGCCTCGTTCGGGAGGACGCGCTCGGTCATGAACGTGCGCACTTGCTCGAGCCGCTCGGTGGGCGGCGCCCATGCGGTGGCTGTCATGGCGTTAGTCTCGCAGGGATGGAGCTCGGCTTCTACATGGGCTACGCGCCGCCGGGCACGAATCCGCTCGAGTTGCTCGAGCTGGCGCGTGAGGCGGAGCAACTCGGCTACCACTCGGCGTGGGCGGCGGAGGCGTGGGGCGTCGATGCGATCACGCCGCTCGCGTGGCTCGGTGCGCAGACGCAGCGGCTGAAGCTCGGTACCGCGATCATGCAGATTCCGGGGCGCTCGCCGGCGAACGCCGCGATGACTGCGGTGACGCTCGACCTGCTCTCGGGCGGCCGGTTCTTGATGGGCCTCGGGACGTCCGGCCCGCAGGTGGTCGAGGGCTGGCACGGGCAGGAGTGGGGGAAGCCGCTCGGGAAGACGCGCGAGTATGTCGAGATCGTGCGCACGATCGTGCGGCGCGAGCGGTTGGAGCATCACGGCGTGCACTACGACATCCCGGTCCAGGGCGGCACAGGGCTCGGCAAACCACTGAAGTTGATGGCACGTCCGGTTCGCAGCGAGATCCCGATCTATCTCGCGGCGATCGCGCCGAAGGCCGTCGAGCAGGCATTCGAGATCGCCGATGGCTGGCTGCCGATCTTCTGGTCGCCCGAGCAGGCGCGCACCGTGTTCCCGCTCGACCGCGCACGCGCCGGATTCGACATTGCGCCGTCAGTGCCGGCGGTGCTGATCGACGACGTCGAGGCGGGCCGCGACATGCTGAAGGGCTACTACTCGTTCTACATCGGCGGCATGGGAGCGCGCGGTACGAATTTCTACAACGATCTCTTCGCACGCTACGGGTACGAGAGGGAAGCGCGGGAGATCCAGAATCTGTTCCTCGACGGCAAGCAGCGCGAAGCCGCGGCCGAGGTTCCCGACGCGTTCGTCGACGAGGTCGCGCTCGTCGGCCCGGTCGAGCGCATCCGCGACCGCCTGGCCGCGTGGCGCGAAAGCGGTGCGACGACACTGCTCATCTCGACGCGCGATGCCGCGACGCTGCGGGCAGTCGCCGAGGCCGCGGCCTGAGCGTCTAAGGCTGTTACTTGCCCACTGCCGCGAGCGCACTCTCCGCGAGCAGCGGGACGCCGGTCTCGAACATCGCCGCACGCGTGTCTTCGGCTCCGAGCTCGCCGCGGATGTAGCGGCCGTAGATCGCCTCGCAGAAGACGGCGGCTTTCCAGAGCGCGAGCGCCTCGAACCAGGCGAGCGGCTCGACGTCGCGGCCGCTTGCCGTCACGTAGCGCTCGACGAGTTGTGCGCGCGAGGGGAAGCCCTCGGTCGCGGTCACCGGCGACGAACCGAGCGCGCTCACACGGCCGTCGGGCTCGCTGTAGGTCGCGAGCAGGTAACCGACGTCTGCCCGCGGGTCGCCGATTGCTCCCATCTCCCAGTCGAGCACCGCAACGATCCGTGTCGGCTGGGCGCGATCGACCATCATGTTCCCGAGGCGGTAGTCGCCGTGGACGACCGTCGACTCGAGCGGCTCGGGGAGATGCGAGGTCAGGTAGCGGCCGACTTCGTCGACCGCCGGGATCGCACGCGTCTGGTTGATCTCCCAGAGTTGGGCGAAGCGCCGTACCTGGCGTTCGAGGTAGCTGCCCGGGCGAGCGAACGCGGCGAGACGCGGCGTGCTGAGGTCGGCGGCGTGGATCTCGACCAGCGTGTCGACGAGGTCGAGGCCGAGCGCCCGGCGTGCCTCCACATCCTCGAGGCCGGGAGGCAGCTCCTGGGTGATCACGTGGCCGTCGATGAAGCGCGTCACGTAGAACGGGACGCCGAGAATGCTCTCGTCGTCGCAGACCGCGACGATCTCGGCGAGGCGGCCGAAGCCGGCTGCCCGGATCGCCGTCTGCAGGTTCGCCTCGCGCACCATGTCGTGCGCCGAGGGCGGCAGCGGCGGCCGCGGCGGACGGCGGAGGACGAATCGGTCCTCGCCGTTGCGCTCGACGAGGAAGGTGAAGTTCGAGCCGCCGCCGTCCCCGATGCGCGTGGCCCGAACCGGACCGGTGCCGAGGCCACGAGCGTCGAGGAACGCCTCGACACGGCCGGGGACGATCAGAGGCGACTGTTCGGCCATCGCTGCGATGCTACGCCGGGTGCGGAGGCGGCTCTACCTGATGCGGCACGCAGAGGTCTCGTACGTCGGCGAGCGAGACCCGCAGATCGTTCTGCTCACCGACCGTGGCCGTGAGCAGGCTGCCGCCGCAGGTCGGGCGCTCGCCGACGTGGAGTTCGACGCTGTCGTCACGAGCTCGCTGCCGCGCACGATCGAGACGGCGGCGTTGGTGGCGCCGGCGCACGAGCCGACGCGGTGGCCCGAGTTCGCCGAGTGGCGCGGCGGCAGACTCGACGATGTGCCGCGTGATGAGCTCGAGGCGTTCTTTGTCGGGTCGCTGCACGCCGTCGATGAGGCGGCGCAGTTTCTCGGCGGCGAGTCGCTCGGCGAGGCCCTCGACCGTGTCCTGCCGGCGTTCGAGCGGCTGCTTGCGCAGGAGTGGGAGACGGCGCTTGCGGTCCTCCATGGCGGTGTGAACCGGATCTTGATCTCGCACGCGCTTGCGGGCGGGCGTACGTACTTCGGCAACTTCGAGCAGGCGCCGGCGTGCATCAACGTCCTCGACCTCGGCACGGACGGCTGGATCGTGCGCACGGTGAACTACATCCCGTACGACCCACTCCACCCAGCCCGCACGACGACGATGGAGCACCTCTGGTCGGAGCTGAAACCGTGGCTCGACGAGCACGCCTAGCCGCTTCGGCCACCGCCCCCCGAGCCCCGTCTCGTCGCCAAACGACGGTGACGGAAGTGCGACAAACGCTCCACAGCACGAAGTTTGCGCGCTCAAGATGTGGTCAGACCAAAGGTGCCGAGAGTGTGCCGAACAATCCGGATCTGGCGTGGTCGCTTGCACACGGCATCCGTTCGTGGTCAGACCAAGGTTCTCCGAAGTGCCGCAGACAGTCCACAGGTCAGCCGCCGGCAATGGCGGCGACGCCGGCAAGGGCGACGGCGATTCCTACCTGTTGGGGGCGGGTGAGCCGCTCCCCGAGGAGGAGGTGCGCGAGAAGTACCGTCACGATCGGATAGAGCGAGCCGAGCACCGCGACGAGTGCGAGCAAGCCGTGGCCGCTCGCGAAGGCGAACAATGCGTTCGCGGTCACGTCGGCCACCCCGACCGCGGCCACGGCGAGGATTGAGCCGCGGCCGATGGCGAGGGGCGCACGAAGCACCAGCGCCGCGACAACCAGGAACGACAGCGATCCGACCCGCGCGCCGAAGAGTGCCGAGATCGCGTCGCCCTCCCGGCTTCCGAGACCCAGGAAGTAGACGAAGATGCCGAGCGCGCCGGCGGCCGCGAGGGCGAGCAGCACGGCGCGGGCACGGTCGCGGGA
>JBAQHS010000267.1:0-2267 GCA_049288455.1 Gaiellaceae bacterium
GCTGACGCCGATCCTCGTCGTGCCCGCCGGACGCACCAACACCGCGCACTCGCGCAACGGCTTGCCGGCGGCCGTCTCACACGCGGACGCGGCGGCGAACGCAGGCTATGCAGCGATGCTCGGCGCGGCGATCGCCTCGGGCGACGCGACCCTGCTCGGCGACGCGTTCCACGACCGCCTCCACGAGCAGTACCGCATCGACGCCTCGCCGCTCCTGAAGCTGCTGAAGGCGAGCGCGCCGGCGGACGCTGTCGGTGTGACGCTCTCGGGATCGGGCCCGTCGGTCGTCGTCTGGACACGGCCCGAGCACGCCGACAGCGTGACGCACGAGCTCGAGAATTCTCTCCCCGACGACACCAGGGTGCTCCAGCTCCGAGTTGCCCAGGAAGGAGCCACCCTCGCATGACCCCCTATGGCAGCACGCATCCTGCGAAGCGAAACAGTGCCGCGCTCACCGACGGCGTCGACCGTGCGCCCGCGCGCGCGATGTTGAAGGGCGCCGGCTTCACCGACGCCGACCTCGCCAAGCCGCTGATCGGCGTCGCGACGATGTGGATCGAGACCATGCCCTGCAACCTGAACCACCGCCTGCTCGGCGGCTACGTGAAACAGGGCATCCGCCGCGCCGGTGGGACGCCTCTCGAGTTCAACACGATCGCCGTGTCGGATGGGGTGACGATGGGCGTCACGGGCATGCGTGCGTCGCTCGTCTCACGCGAGGTGATCGCGGACTCGATCGAGCTCGTCACACGTGGTCACCACTTCGACGGGCTCGTGTGCATCGTCGGCTGCGACAAGACGATTCCGGCCGCGGTGATGGCGCTCGCGCGTCTCGACATCCCCGGCCTCGTGCTGTACAGCGGCTCGATCGCGCCGGGCCGCTACCGCGGCGCGGACGTGACGATCCAGGATGTGTTCGAGGCCGTCGGCGCGCACGCGGCGGGGCGGATCAGCGACCGCGAGGTGCACGCGCTCGAGAGCGTCGCCTGCCCTGGCGCCGGTGCCTGCGGCGGTCACTTCACGGCGAACACGATGGCAACCGCGCTCGACTTCCTCGGGGTGAGCGCCCCTGGGCTGAACGAGGTGCCGGCCATGCATCCCGGTAAGCCGCAGGCGGCGGTCGCGGCGGGCGAGCTCGCGATGAAGCTCGTTGTCGACGACGTGCGCCCGTCACAGGTGCTCACGCGCGAGGCCTTCGAGAACGCGATCTCCGCGATCGCGGCCACGGGCGGGTCGACGAACGGCGTGCTGCATCTGCTCGCGATCGCAGCCGAGGCCGGGGTGGAGCTCTCGATCGACGACTTCGACACGATCTCGTCGCGCACGCCGATCGTCGCGGACATCAAGCCCGGCGGCCGGTACGTCGCAACCGACCTCTTCCGCGCCGGCGGCGTCGCGCTCGTCGCGCGCGAGCTGGTGCGCGGCGGTCTCGTCCACGAAAACGTCACCGGTGTCGACGGCCGCACCCTCCGCCAGGTCGCCGACGGCGCCTTCGAGCGCGAGGGGCAGGACGTTGTCGTCTCGTGGGACCATCCATTGAAGGCGACGGGCGGCCTCGCGATCCTGCGCGGGAACCTGGCGCCCGACGGCTGCGTCGTGAAGCTCGCGGGGCACGAACGCGTCCATCACCGCGGGCCTGCGCGTGTCTTCGACTCGGAGGAAGCCTGCTTCGCGGCTGTCAAGGCTCGCTCGATCGAGCCCGGCGATGTGATCGTCATTCGCTACGAGGGGCCGGCCGGCGGCCCAGGCATGCGCGAGATGCTGCACGTGACTGCCTCACTCGTCGGCGAGGGGCTCGGCGACGAGGTCGCGCTGATCACCGACGGCCGGTTCTCGGGCGCGACCCATGGGCTGATGGTCGGGCACGTCGCGCCGGAGGCGTTCCGAGGCGGACCGATCGCGCACGTCCGCGACGGCGACTCGATCGTCGTCGACGTCGCCAATCGGCAGCTCGTGCTCGAGGTGCCGGAGGACGAGCTCGAGCGGCGCGCCGCCGAGTGGACGCAACCAGAGCCGCGCTACACGACCGGTGTCTTCGCGAAGTACTCGGCCGGTGTCGGCTCGGCGTCGGAGGGGGCGACGACCCGATGAGTGATCGCATCGCCTGCCTGCCGGGCGACGGCATCGGCCCGGAGGTGCTCGCGCAGGCCGCGCGTGTGCTGGAGAGCCTGCCGCTCGACCTCGAGCTCGAGGTGCTGCCGTTCGGCGGCGCTGCGATCGACGAGCTCGGTGACCCGCTGCCGCCCGAGACGCTCGCCGCGTGCCGC
>JBAQHS010000268.1:0-15365 GCA_049288455.1 Gaiellaceae bacterium
CCTCACAGGGCGGTCTGGGGTCGCCGTTGGAGGAGGCGTTCGATGGCGGCACCGGGCGCCCAGGCAGGTCGTCCGACTGAGAGCAGCCCTTTGCCGCCGGCCGAGGTCACGTGGTGCAGGGCTGTTCCGTCCGGTCGCATGAGCTCGATGCCCGTGGGAGTGCCGATTGCGAGTTGCGAGCCGCCGGGCGACCAGAGCGGCTCGCCGGTGACGCCGATGTGCGGGCACGGGCCAGGACGACCCGGTGTTTCGTCGATGCCTTTCGGTGTCACGAGCCGGATGCCGCAGCTCGCTTCGTAGGCGATTAGCTTGCCGTCGGGCGACCAGGACGGCGCCGAGCCGGCACGGGCGAGGAGCGTCCGGTCGCTGCCATCGGCACGTGTCGTGTACACGTCCGAGCGGATCCGCTTCGGCGCGACCCTGGTGTCGTGCTGGAAGGTGAGGTGCGGGCGTGGCGCCGTTGCAAAGGCGATTCGCGTCCCGTCCGGCGACCAGCTCGGCCAGTACGCCGTCGTCGTTCCCGTTCGGAGGCGACGCCGCCCGGTTCCGTTCGCGTTGATCAGGTAGATGGCGGTCGGCTCGCCGCCTTGCAGGAGGTCGTCGCCGCAGACGTAACCGAGCCGTCTGCTGTCGGGTGCCCACGCGACCTGGTGCGGAAACGGACATCCGAGCTTCTTGGTCGATTCGGCGTCGAGCCGGCGAAGCACCCGTTCCGGTTGCTCGCGTTCGATGTTCGGGATCGGCAGCGACCCGAGATGGGTGTCGGTCCCCGTCGCTACGTCGATGACATGCAGTCCGATGTAACCGCTTCGGCCGCCGATCTCATCGAGAGTCATCGCAAGCCGGCGCCCGTTCGGTGACCAGGCCATGCTCGTCAGATCACCGCACCAGATGCGCTTCGGGCATGTCCACAGGGTGTGGAGCCGCCGGCGCGTGTCGAGGACAGCAATCGAGGCCAGGCTTCCGCGGACACCCCGGATCCGACCGTCCTGCTCGGAGATCACGGTGAGCTGCGACGAGTTGGGAACGACCGCGGTCGTTGTCTTCCGGGCGGCGAGGTAGGTCGCCGTCGCCGCAGCCGCGAGCACGAGCGCCACCCCGAGAGCCACGAGCACACGCAGAGCGCGGCTTCGCGGCAACCGTAGACGGAGCGGTCGACGCGAGGGCGCCTGCAGCCCCTCAAGACACTCCGCGAGCAGCGACTCGGCGAACAAGGGCCGAGGATGCGCAGCACGGCCGACCTGCGCGAGCAGCTCCAACGGATCACGTTCGCTCACGGTGACACCTCCGCGTATGCCTGCCTGAATCTCAGACGGCCCCGCGCGAGCAGCGACTCGGCCGCCTCGACGCTGCGCCCGAGAGCCTCCGCGACCTCGGGAACCGACAACCCATCGACATGACGGAGAACGAGAGCGATCCGCTGGTCGCCCGGAACCGACGCAAGCGCCGTGATCGCACGGCCATCGCTGTCCTCCATCCGCTCGACGGGCACATCGGGGATCTCGGAGGCAACTTGCGATCGTGCCCGATCCTGGCGGCGGTAGTGATCGAGAAGCTTGTGCCTCGCAATCCCCATGATCCATCCGAGCGGCTCCTCGACCTGCCGCTCCTTCCGCAACTCGACGACTGCAGCGAGGAACGTCTCCTGCGTCAGGTCTTCGGCGGTCGCCGATGCCCCGCAGCGATGCAACAGATAGCCGTAGACCCGGGGGAGCGCAGCGCCGTAGAACGCGCGGAACTCCTCCGCGTCACGGCTCAGGCGCCGTTCGCCACCCGCATCGAGATGCTGTTCGACGGTCGCAACCATCCGATCCTATGTCGTCGCCGCGGCACGAATTCCGTCGGCGCTCCGCCACGGAATCTCGTCTCGCACCCCGAGACGGTGCCCTCGCCCGCCCGCACCGGCGCAATCACTGGCGCACGTGTCCCTTCGATCGCTCAAAGCCACCGTGGTTGCAGGCACTTCCGGTAACACGCTCGAAGCTTCCTAAACCGCGTGCACAAGTTCGATTCTTGTCGGGGCACTGATGGTGCCGGCCGGGGCGCACCTTCGGCGCCCCGGCCGTGACCGCGTCAGTTGAGCGCGTCGACGGTGACCGCCGTGATGGCGACTTCCTGCGCCGCTCCGCCTGCCGAGGAGTCGTCCGCACTGCAATCGACCTCGACCCAGCCGGCGGTCTGGAGGATCGCCGGAGCGGTCAGCGAGAACGGCGCGTACCCGCCCCGGGTCGTGTTCGTCCCCGCGGCGAAGGTGTCCGCATGAACGGTGTCCAGTGTCGACGTGCCGTTCTCGGACAGCCTGCAGCTCTCCTGTGTGTCGAGCGTCGGGTCGCCGATGATGCCCTTTGCCCAGACGAGATAGGTGCCGGCCGGAAGGTTCAGCTGGCGCACCTCCACGAACGAGCCGCCGATGTTCTGCGCGACGCCGTTATTCACCGAGTACGCGTGGCTCGTGCCGGAGGCGCCGGCCGGGCCCTGAGGTCCCTGGGCGCCTGCCGGCCCCTGCGGGCCGGGCGCCCCTTGAGGCCCGGTCGCTCCCGGAGCGCCCTGCGGCCCAGTCGCACCAGTCGGCCCGGTCGGGCCCTGCACGTTCCAGTCGAGCGACGTCTCGGTCGACTTGCAGTTCGTCACGCTCGCGTCGATCACGCGCAGGCTTCCGCCAGAGCGGGCGTAGCAGCCGTGGATCGTTCCGTCGTTCGGGATCGTCGCGTAGGCGACGCCCGCGAGCGTGAGCAACGTCAGCGCAGTTCCGACCATGATCAGAGCGCGGTTTCGCTTCCTCTGCACAGGTCTTCTCCCCCTTCGGCCTCGGTGGACATTCGGACAACTCCACCGATGAACGTAGAAGCCCGGCAGGGACGACGAAAGAGGGGGAAACCCTACGAAATCGCGTAGCTGACCTTCGGTCGAAGGTTCGAACCCTTCACGGCGCATTCTTTCTCTTCGCGTCCGTAGACACACGTCGCGACGCGGGTGGGCGTCGATCTACGCGGCGCTCACGGGGCGCTCGGCGATGAGTGCCTCGACGGTCACCGCGTACACCTTCACCGGCTGACGCTTCCCCTTCAGCGGCAGCTCACCCTGCGCCTCGACGACGATACGGTCGTCGAGGCCAGCGCGCGTGTTCTCGTCGATCAAAATCAGCCGGCCGATCTCCTTCGTCTGTGCCTCGAGCCGCGCGGCGACGTTGACGGTGTCGCCGACGCACGTGTAGGTCGCGCGGTGCTGCGTCCCGGTGTACCCCGCGATCACCTTGCCTGACGCGATGCCGATGCCGATCTGGATCTCCACCTTGCCCTGCGCCGCCTGCTCCGCGTTGAAGAGCCGGATCAGCTCGACCATCTGACGGGCCGCGAGGACGGCGCGCACCCGATGGTCCTCACGCGGCAGCGGCGCCCCGAAGATCGCCATGAGGCCGTCGCCGACCATCTGGTTGACGATGCCGCCTTCGCCGCCGATCGCGTCCATCATCAGCAGGTAGTAGTCGTTCAGCAGCTCGATCGTCTCGGCAGGCTCCCGCGCTTCCGCGATCGACGTGAACGACCGGATGTCGCAGAACATGGCTGTCGCGTCGACGTGCTTGCCGCCGAGGGAGAAGCCCGAGGTAAGCAGGTCGTCGGCCACCTCCTTCGTCGCGAACTTGCTGATCAGCTCGCGCTGCTGGTCGCGCAGCCGCTTCTTCTCGAGGCTCGCGTTGATCCGCGCGTTGAGCAAGACCGGGTTGATTGGCTTCGTCAGGTAGTCCTCGGCTCCCATCTCGACGCACTTCACGACGCTGTCGAGCTCGTCGAGTGCCGACGTCATGATCACCGGGATGTCGCGGAGATGAAGGTCGCCCTTCAGCTCCTCGAGGACGCCGTAGCCGTCGAGCTCGGGCATCAGCACGTCGAGCAGCAGCACGTCGAACCGCTGCTGCCGGAGCAGGTCGAGCGCCTCGCGCCCGTGCTCCGCGAAGACGACCGTGTGACCCTGCTGCTCGAGGCCGCGGCCGAGCAGAAGCCTGTTCATCCGGTTGTCGTCCGCGAGAAGGATCTTGCCGGGGGGGACGGGGATGCTCACGTCGTCGCCTTCGGACGCAGCGTCTCGAGCGCCTGGTCGAGCGAGCGGCGCTCCTCCTCGATCCGCGCGACGAGACCGGGAGCGTTCTCGAGGTGGCCCTCCTTCGCCTGCTGCTCGAGCGCCCGGCAGAGCTCGGCGAACTCCGTTGCCCCGAGGGTGGCGCCGTTCGACTTCAGCGAGTGCGCCATCCGCCGGACCTCGGCCGCGTCACCCTCGTCGAGGGCTCGGCGAAGCGTCGCGAGGAGCGTCCCGACGTCGGCGAGAAACGTGTCGATCACCTCGGCGAGGAAGTCGTCGCCCCCGAGCTCGCGCAGGCTCGCGATTGCGGCGCCGTCGAGGGCTGCGCCGTCGAGGCGCCCGTTCGCCTCCTCTGCCGGCGGCGCCTCGTCCCGACCTGCTGGACGGACGCGCCGCAACGCCTCCGCCAGCGCATCCGGGCGGATCGGCTTCGCCACGTAGTCGTCCATGCCCGCAGCGAAGCACGCCTCGCGGTCCTCGGGCAGCGCGTTCGCCGTCATCGCGATGATGCGGGGTCGCGTATCGGGCCATCGCTCGCAGATCCGGCGCGAGGCGTCGAGACCGTCGAGCTCGGGCATCTGCACGTCCATCAGCACGACGTCGTACTGCGTCCGCTCGAGCGCGGCGATCGCCTCGAGCCCGTTCGACGCGACGTCGGCGCCGTAGCCAAGCCGCTCGAGCAAGCGGAGCGCGACTTTCTGGTTCACCGCGTTGTCCTCGGCGAGCAGGATCCGGAGGGACGCAGCCCCCCGGCCCGGCCGTTCGGCCTCCGCCGTGGCCTGCGGCTCTTCATCGCCGTCCGCCAGGATCCGAACGAGCGTGTTGTAGAGCTGCGACGCGCGGAGCGGCTTTGCGAGCTGCGCGTCGAAATCGCCGCTCGACACTGCCTGCGGCAAACGCCCGAGTGAAGTCAGCAGCAGAAGCGGCAGCTCCCGTCGTGGACGACGGCGGCGGATCTCGCGCGCCAACTCGACCCCGTCCATGCCCGGCATCATCATGTCGAGCACGGCAAGGTCGAACCGCTCGCCCGCGTCGATCAGCACGAGCGCCTCGGCGCCACCCTCGACGGCGACCGGGTCCATCTCCCAGGCACGCGCGTGCCGCGTGACGATCTCGCGGTTGGTCGCGTTGTCGTCGACGACGAGGACGCGCTTTCCCAGGAGCTGTGGCAGTAAGTCGTCGACCATCGGCCGTGTCGGAAGCTCGACCGGCTCGGCGGGAAGCGAGATGCGGAACGTCGAGCCCTCGCCTTCCTCGCTCTCAGCCCTGATCGTGCCGCCCATGAGCTCGACGAGGCGCTTCGAGATCGCGAGGCCGAGCCCGGTTCCGCCGTAGCGGCGCGTCGTCGATGCGTCGACCTGGCTGAACGATGTGAACAGGCGGTCCATCCGGTCCTGCGGAATCCCGATTCCCGTGTCGCGCACCGCCAGTTCGAGCCTGACGTGCCCGCGGCCGGCCGCCTCGGCGTCCACGAGCACGACGACCTCGCCCTCCTCGGTGAACTTGACCGCGTTCGACAGAAGATTGAGGAGCACCTGCCGCAAGCGAGAGGCGTCGCCGACGATCCCCGCAGGCGCGTTCTCGTCGATAAGGCACCCGAGCTCGATCCGCTTCTCCCACGCGCGCGGAGCGACGATCTCGAGCGCACGCTCGACGCATTCCCGCAGGTCGAACGGCTCGTGCTCGAGCTCGAGCTTGCCTGCCTCGATCTTCGAGTAGTCGAGGATGTCGTCGATCACGTGCAGCAGGGCATCGCCGCTCGAATGAACGACCTCAGCGAACTCGCGCTGCTCCCCCGTGAGGTCGGTTCCCAGCAGAAGGTCGGTCATGCCAATCACGGCGTTCATCGGCGTCCTGATCTCGTGGCTCATCGTCGCCAGGAAGGCGCTCTTCGCCTGCGTCGCAGCCTCGGCCTCCTGCCGGGCGCGCTGGAGCTCGGTGACGTCGTGGTAGATGCCGAGGAAGCCGACGTGGGAGCCGTCCACCACGAGCTGGACGAGCTTCAACTCGACATCGACCGGCGTTCCGTCTTTACGTCTGCGCCTCGCGATCCGTTGCGCCCGACCGACTCTCATCGCTTCCTGCGTGATCTCGCGCCCCTCACCGCGATCTGCGTCGCCGAAGACGAGCTCGTCGATTGAGCGGCCGAGTGCTTCTTCCGCCGAATAGCCAAAGAGCTCCGAAGCCGCCGGGTTCCAGTCGGTCACCCGCTCGTCGGCGTCCATCACAACCACCGCTGCGGGACTGATCGCGACGAGGGACTCCAGGTATTGGCGCTGCCGCTCTACCTCGGCGAAGAGACGGGCGTTCTGGATCCCCACACCGACGTTGGCCGCGATCGTGGCGAGCAGGCGAATATCTCCCTCTCCGAACCGACCCTCCTGCTCAGTGCTCTGGACGCTGATCACGCCGATCGACTTCTCGCCGACCAGGATCGGAACGCCGAGGAACGAGAGTGAAGGCGTGCCGACCACCGCATGCTGCTCGTGTTGTTCCTTGCGGTTGAGCACGAGAGACTCGCGCGAACGGAGGATCTGCGACGTGAGCCCCTCCCCGTAGTGCATTGGCGGCTCGGGTCGGCGCTCGCCGGACTCGTAGTAGTAGGCGAATTCGATCTGCTCAGCGGCCTCGTCGTGCAGCGCCACGTAGGCGATGTCGGCATCGAACGTCTCGCGCACCTGTTCGCCGACCAACTCGATGAGCGCGTCGAGGTCGAGCTGCGAAGCGAGTGCCTGCCCCACGCTGTTAACGGTCGCGAGCTCGGCCAGACGCTGACGGGTCTCGTGCACGAGGCGAGCGTTGTCGAGCGCCACCGCCAGGCCGCTGGCAAGCGTCGTCAGCAAGCGCTGATCCCCCTCCGTGAATGCGTGCGTCCGGTCCGCATTCTGGAGCGAGATCACACCGGTCGCGCGACCGCCGACGACGAGCGGAACGAAGAGCGCCGAGCGGATTGGATCGCCGCTCAGCACATATGGGTTGCCGTAGCGCTCGGCCACCTCCGGTGTGGTCTCCTCGATCATCAGCGGCTCCCGAGTCTCCATCACATGCCGGCGGTAGCCGATCAGCGGGATCGGGCTCTCGTGCAGCCGTTCCCCTCGCTCGATCACGTACGGGAAGATGAGCGACTTGCTCGCCTCGTCGTAGACGGAGATGCTGACGACCTGCGCGTCGAACACCTCGAGTAAGCGCTCGCCGACGAGGTCGTAGATCGACTGCGGGTCGAGCTCCCCGGCGATCGCCGCCTGCACGCTGTTGATCAGCGCCAGCTCGGCGTTGCGCTGCCGGGTCTCCTGGAGGAGGCGCGCATTCTCGAGCGCCGCACTGACGCTACCTGCAAGCGTGACGAGTAGGCGCTGGTCGGACTCACTGAACGCACCTTCCCGATCGACGTTCTGCAGGGAGATGACACCCGACGGACGCCCGGCGGTGAAGAGTGGGACGAAGAGGACGGACTTCGGCGCCTCGCCTGCGATCGCCGTCGGGTTGCCGTACCGTTCGGCGGCCGCCGCGACGTCCTCGTTCACGAGCAGCGTCTCCCCTGTCTCCAGGACGTGCTTCCTGAACCCGAGCACCGGCATCGGTTCGATCGTGAAGCGTTCCCCGCGCTCGACCAGATACGGGAATTCGAGGAGTCCGGTCGCCTCGTCGAACGTCGAGATGCTGACGGCCTGCGCGTCGTAGACCTCCTCGATCTTCTCGCCGACGGCCGCGTAGATCGCCTGTGGATTGAGCTCGGCGGCGACAGCCGCCTGCACACTGTTGATCAGGGCGAGCTCGGCGTTCCGCTGCCGGGTCTCGTGGATCAGCCGGGCATTCTCGAGCGCGACGCTGAGGCTGCCGGCGAGCGTCGTCAGCAGGCGAACGTCGTTCTCGGAGAACGCGTTCGTCCGGTCGAGATTTTGCAGTGAGATCCGGCCGCGGATCTCGTCTCCGGAGATCAGCGGGGCCGCGAGCACCGATAAAGCAGGCTCGCCTTCCGCGACGGGAAAGGCCTCGCCTCCCGCTCGCTCCGCGGCGGGCACGTCGTTGATGAGAACTGGAGCCCTCGTCTCGTAGAGTTGCGTGCTGAGGGGCGAGCTCGAGGGCGACGGCTCCGCCGGGAGGCGAACGCCTCGCTCGATCAGGTACGGCCAGTGGGTCAGACCCGAGACGAAGTCGTAGATGCCGATATCGACGACCTGCGCGTCGAAGATCTCCTGGATCTTGTCGCCGACGATGTCGTAAATCGCCTGCATCTCGAGCTCGCCCGCGAGCGCTGCCTGGACGCTGTTGATCAGTGCCAGCTCTGCGTTGCGCTGGCGCGTCTCGTGCACCAGGCGAGCGTTTTCAAGCGCGACACTGAGGCCCCTGGCCAGCGTGTCGAGCAACTGCCGGTCGGACTCGCTGAACGCATGCTCCCGATCGATGTTCTGGAGTGAGATCACACCCGTCGCCCTGCCTTCTGCGACAAGCGGCACGTAGAGCACCGACTTCGGCATCTCGCCCGAGAGCAACGGATTGTTGTACCGATCCGCCGCTCCGATGAGGTTCTCGTCGATCAGCAGCGGCTCTCGCGTTTCGATCACGTGCTTGCGGAAGCCGATCAGCGGGATCGGCTCGTCGGGGAAGCGAACGCCGCGCTCGATCGTGTACGGGAAGTGGATCAGCTCTGACGAGGGGTCGTACATCCCGATGTCGACGACCTGCGCGTCGAAGACCTCCTGGATCTTGTCGCCGACGAGGTCGTAGATCGCCTGCAGCTCGAGCTCACCCGCGAGCGCCTCCTGGACGCTGTTGATCAACGCGAGCTCCGCGTTCCGCTGCCGCGTCTCCTCGATCGCACGCGCGCGGGAGAGGGCGACGCCGATGTGCCGCCCGACGAACGCCAGCAGCTCCTTATCCTCCTCGGTGTACTGGACATCGCTCGTGTACGACTGAACCGCGACGACGCCGAGCGGATGCCCGTCGGCCACCAGCGGAACGCCGAGCCAGCTCGACTCTTCGGTCGCCACGCCCCTCAGCTCGACGTCACCGTGCGCGATCAGCTCGAGCAGCCGGTGGTGCGTGATGAGCTGTGGCTCGCCTGTCCGAAGAACGAAGGCGGTCACCCCCGTGGCCTCGCCCTCGCCGAACGCATCCCACTGGCTGGGGTCCGGGACGTCGAAGTCCCCCTCATCGACGTAGTAGGGCCAGCTGATCAGCTGCCGCTCGTCGTCGTACAGCGCGATGAAGAAATTGTTCGCGTACATAAGCTCGCCGACAACGGCGTGCACCTCGCGATAGAACTCCTGCATGTCGTGTGCCGAGCTCGCAAGTTCGGCGATCCGGTACAGCGCCGCCTGAACCCGCTCGGCGCGGCCGCGCTCGACAGGTGCCGTCACGTCCGTGCGTCCTCGAGCCGCAGCACGCATCCCAGTATCGTTCGCAACGACGACGCCGTCCAGGACCCTCGAAACCGTTGTGGGGCTCAGCCGGGTGGTACAGCGTGCGGCGGTGGCGTGATCGTCGCGGCGACGGACCCACCCTCGAAGAGCGATAACCCGGTCTCATTCGGCGCCTGGCCGCCGAGGCGAAACACGGTCACCGGGGCGGTTGCGGGATCTCTTCATCGATCGAGCCGGAAATCGCCCGTGAAGCCGCCGGCGAGATTGGTGCGCCGGAGCGCCTCGACGACGGAGCGGCGTGTCCCGTACAACCGCCTCTTCCAGATCCGGCCGGCCTAGAGGCTTGAGGCCGGATCGTCACAGAACCCTTACTACGACGCCACGGCCAAGGTCCGTACTGTGGACGCCAACAGAGAGAACAAGGAAAAGGGGAAGCGCCCATGACGAGGCAGACAGAAGAAGCGCAGCAGCAACACCTGCTGCTCCTGGTTGAGTCCGCGCAGCGTGCCGGGCTCTCGGAGGCCGAGATCGTCGAGATCGCCGACGCAGCCGTCGCCGCCGACACCAAGCTCGAGCTCGACCGCGCCGCGTAATTCCGGTTCGCGGCGACGAGACAATCACCCACGCGCGTCATAAGATCCTCCTCGCAGAGCGAGGAAGGGGTCAGCTCCATGGAGTTCCACATACTCGGGCCGCTCGAGGTGGTGGCGGACGGCGAGGTGCTTGCGCTCGGTGGGCCGAGGCAGCGTGCGGTGCTCGCGCTGCTGCTCCTGCGCGCGAACGCTGCCGTGCCGCGAACGCAGATCCTCGACGCTGTTTGGGGCGACGACCCGCCACGAACCGCTATCGGCTCACTGCAGGTCTACATCCACGGCCTGCGCCAGGTGATCGGCGCGGCTCGGATCGAGACGAAGGGCAGCACCTACCGGCTTCAGATCGAGCCGGGCGAGCTCGACCTCGAGCAATTTGACGCCGCCGTCGAGCGAGCGCGCGCAGCGATCGCGATTGGAAACGCGCTCGATGCGGGCAGCGACCTTGCAGCCGCCCTCGCGCTCTGGCGTGGCCCGGCGCTCGCGGACCTCGCGGAGCACAGCGAGGCGCAGGCCGCTACACGCGAACTGGATGAGCGCCGACTCGCGGCACTCGAGTTGCAGAACGACGCCTGGCTCGCGCTCGGACGCGGCGACCTCGTGCTCGCCGGCATCGAGCGGGAGATCGAAGCGCAGCCGTTCCGAGAGCGCTTCCGTGCGCAGCTCATCCTCGCGCTCTACCGCGCGGGCAGGCAAACGGACGCGCTCGCGGCGTATCAGGCGATGCGCACGATCTGGGCCGACGAGCTTGGCATCGAGCCCACACCGGCGCTCAAGGAACTCGAGCGCGCGGTGCTGCAGCACGACCCCGCGCTGGCCGCGCCCGCGCCCGAACGCGGTCGGCAGCGTCTACCTGTGCCCGCAACACCATTTGTCGGGCGCAGGCTCGAGATCGCGGCGGTCACGGCGCTCTTCCGATCGGAGGATGCGCGGCTCGTCACCCTCATCGGGGCAGGCGGCACCGGCAAGACCCGGCTTGCGCTTGCGGTGGCCGAGGCGCTCGACGTAGAGCTTCGCGACGGCGCCGTGTTCGTCGACCTCTCGGCCGTCACCGACCCCGAGCTCCTCCTGCCGGCCATCGCGCAAGCGCTCGGCGCCGCGCACGACGGCGACGTCCTCGACCGGCTCACCGACCGGGTACGCGCCCTCTCGCTGCTCCTCGTGCTCGACAATCTCGAGCAGATCCTCCCCGGCACCGGGCCGCTCGCGATCCTCCTTTCGGCCTCGCCCGAACTTCGGATTCTGGCCACCAGCCGCTCACCTCTCCGGCTGTCGCACGAGCGCACGTATCCCGTGCCACCGCTCCCACTGCCGGTGACAGATGAGCCGGAGGAGCTCGCCGCGAACGAAGCCGTCAACCTCTTCCGTCTGCGCGCCCGCGCGGTCGACGCGTCGTTCGAGCTCGACGAGGTGACGAGCCCTGAGGTGGCCGCAATCTGCCGGCAGCTCGACGGGCTGCCGCTTGCGATCGAGCTTGCAGCGGCCCGCGCGAACGTCCTCCGGCCCGGGGAGCTGCTCGGACGGCTCGAGGACGAGCACGAGCTGCTCGCGTCGGCGCCACGCGATGCGCCCGCGCGTCAGTCGACGCTCGCGCGAACGATCCAGTGGAGCTACGACCTGCTGGCCGCAGATGAGCAGGATGCGTTCGCGAAGCTCGCGGTCTTCGCGGGCGGATGCACCGTGCAAGCGGCCGAGCGCGTCTGCGAGACCGACATCAATGTGCTCGCGTCGCTGATCGACAACAGTCTCGTTCGGCGTCGGCAACCGGACGGCGTTGCGCGTCTCGTAATGCTGGAGACCGTTCGACGGTACGCGCTCGACCGCCTCGTCGAACGCGACGACGAGCGTGTGCGGCAACGTCACGCGGAGTGGCTCGTCGAGGTCGCCGAGACCGCGGAGGAGAAGCTGCTTGCGGGGGGCGATCCGGTGCCGCTCCTCGACGAGCTCGAGCGCGAGCACGACAACATTCGGGCCGCGCTCGCCTGGCTGCTCGCAACGCCATCGGGCGACCTCGCCCTGCGCTTGGCCGCATCACTGCGTCCGTACTGGGAGGTGCGCGGACATCTGAATGAGGGCCGCCGCTGGCTCGCCGAGGCGATCGCTGTGAACGAGCACGCGCCGCCCGCGCTGCGGGCGAAAGCCGTCGGTGTCTCGGGCACGCTCGCGTTTCACAGCGGCGACCTCGACGCCGCAGAGTCGTTCTTCGCCGAGACACTCGCACTCTTCCGCGAGCTCGACGACCGTGACGGCATCGCGCGGGGTCTCAGTGACCTCGGCACGGTCGCGGCGGCGGTCGGCGATCTCGAGCGCGCGAGCGACCTGCTCGGGCAGAGCGCCGAACAGTTCCGTGAGCTCGACGAACAGAAGCGACTCGCGATCGCACTCGCGAACCTCGGGCATGTGGCCGGGCAACGGTCCGACTTCGCGACGGCGGCCCGTGTGACAGCAGAAGCACTTGCAATCCAGGCCGCCAACGGCGACAAGCAGCGCCAGGCCGTCTCCCTCCTCAATCTCGGCAGCTTCTCGCTTCGCACCGGCGACAACACCGACGCGCACCGCTGGTACCGCGAATGCCTCACACTCGCGATCGAGCTTGGCTACAAGGAGGTGATTGCCTACGGCCTCGTCGCGGTGATCAGGCTCTCGCTGCTCGCAGACGAACCGCTGCGGGCCGCGTTGCTCGCGGGGGTCGCGGATGCCGTCCTCGCGGAGAGCGGCGTCGAGCTCCTCACCGGCGAGCGGGACCTGTTCGAGGAGGCAAAGACGTCGACGCGGAAGACGCTCGGCGACGAAGCGTTCGCCGCCGCGCACGCCGAGGGCCTGGCGACCGCGGTGCACCAGGCCCTCGACGCCGCGGGCTTCATCGCGAACGAACGGTCTCTCCGCTAGAGGCTTAGGCAAGCGCCTCGGTGAGCGCACCCGTGCCCCGCGAGCTCGGCGCCCGCACCAGCAGGATCGCCGTGCCGAGCGTCCAGACCGGGGTGCCGAAGATGAGCGCAGCCCAACCAATCGGCCCGATCCAGAGGACGACGGCAACCAGAGCGCTGAAGACGCCCCACCAGCGCGGAAAGGCGGCGACCCGGAAGGCGAGCACAGCGACCGACGCGAGCAACACGATGAGTGAGAGTTCGGCGCCCACGAAGAAGAGGTCGCCGAGGTGATGGAACATCCCGGCGGTCGGTGCGCTCAGATCCGAGGCGTTGATCGCACTTGCGAGATCCGCCTGCGTGCCGATGCCGAACACCGCCGCGGCGACGGCGCCGGCGAAGCCGATCGTGCTGAGCGTGTGGTTGCCGCCCTCAATCTCAGCGAGACGACTACGCAGGAGGCCGGCAAACCAGATGAAGGCGAGACAGCCGGTCATGAAGAGCCAGCCGCCGACGATGGTCAGGTCCTTGTTGTTACCGATCCAGGCGAGCACTTGCGCGTCAGTTGCCTTGTCGGAGAGATTGTCGGTGAAGGCCTGGCTGACGATGAGGCCGGCCACCCAGAGGCCGGGCGCGAGGATGCCCAGGACGAAGGCGGAGATGCGGTCGAAACGAGAGCTCATGTGGATTCCTTTCGGGATCAGGAGGGGGCGATTTACGGAGTGGCGGGACTCAGCGGATGGAGGAGCCGGCGACGCGCGCTGAGAAGCAAGCCGACGGCCGCGAGAGCAAGGACGAGCGCGACGAAGCCCGCGATCAGAAGACGGCGCCGCATCTACCCGAGCGCCGGGGCCGACTCGGCACCGACCGGGACGTAGATCGAGCCGTACCCGAGGACGCGACCGAGCGGGGCGCCGAAGGCAAGCCCGACCCGCTGCAGGATGGCCGGTGGAAACGGCAGCCGAACGGTGTCGAAGTGGGCCTGCGCGATCACTGCCAGCCGCAGCACATTCGGCATGCCTTTGCGGTTTGTCTTGCCGTCGGCGGCGAGGCCGTACATCGTCTCGATCAGCGACTCGAACTGCAGCGCCGGGCGGACCTCGCACACGAAGTGGGCAGTCTCATCGCCGGCGTTCCAGAACCGGTGCGGCGTCGAAGGCGGCACCGTCAGGCGCGTACCGGGGCCGGCGACGAGCTTCTTGCCGCCGACCTTGAAGCCGACTGTCCCGCGGAGGACCTGGAACCGCTCTTCCTGATGCGGGTGAACGTGCGTCGCCGCGACGAAGCCGCCGGGCTGCACGTAGGTCTCGATCACGACGGCTTCACCGCCCGTCTCGCGAGAGGTCTGCCGAAAGACGATGCGCTCGCCGGTGACGGGGTTCTCGATGCTGTCGCCTGCGCGAATCACTGGTAGCTCCTTCCGTCGTTTCCGCCACGGTTCGGCGGGTCTCTCGCAACGATCGGACGAAGCGCTTAAGGCGCGCTTGCAGCCGGCTTAAGGCAATGGTGCTAGGAGCTCGCGGCTCTGTTCCACCGCGACGATGCGTCGCCGAGGATCCGCGCCTTCGCAAGCTCGAACTCCCGCTCGTCGATGTCGCCACGCCGGCGGAGCATGGCGAGCCGCTCGAGCTGGTCGATCACCGGCAGCCGCTCAGGCTCGGACTTCGCGCCCGCGACGAAGCCTCTGATCTGCGCCAGTGACTCGTGATACGCCGCCGAGTGGCGACGACGCATCGGCAGGCAGTTCGGCTGCCTGAACGGGTCGTGCTTGGCCGGGTTCTGCAACGTGCGCGTCCGGTCACCGCCCTGGAAGCTCGGCGAATGGATCTCGATCCACCCCGAGAAGATGCGCCGGCCGATCTGCACCCCCGTCACGTCGCGGTAGTAGATCGTCGCCGAGATCGCTCCGAACGCCGCGCCGGCGGAGAGCCCGCGCTTGACGATCAGGATGCGATCGTCGAGACAGACGAGCGCCTGCCCGAGCGCACCGCGAACGCACAACCGCACCTGCTCGCCCGGCCTTGCGTTGAGGTCGAGCTCACGTCGTAAACGCCGGCCAAGGACTTCGACGCCTCCCGCGACCGGACGGCGCAAGAGGCCCTGCCGGACGAGCTGAAGCCCGGTCGGCCGGTCAGGGGTGGGCGGAGCCACCACCGTGGCCCGGCGGGCCGGTGTGCACGTGGTTCGAATCGCCCTTGCCCCAGCCGGGCCGCGTCGAGTCAGCCGTCGTGGTCGTCGGCGTGGCCGTCGTCGTGGTCGTCGGCGACAGCGTGACGCGCGCCGGCGTCGTCGTCGGTGCGGGACTCGGCGCCGGAGCCGGAACCGGAGCCGGGGTCGGAGCCGGTGTCGGCGCCGGCGCTGTCGGAGTCGGAGTCGGAGTCGGCGTCGTCGCGTCCTGCAACGTGGGCGTGGCCGGCCGTTGACGGAGGCCGCAGCTCGGATCGGCAACCGACGGCAATCAGTGGGAT
>JBAQHS010000269.1:0-5033 GCA_049288455.1 Gaiellaceae bacterium
TGCCGGTGCTCGTGGGCGGCACCGAGATCCGTCCCGGCGACCTCGTCGTGCTCGACTGCGACGGTGCGGTTGCGATCCCGCGGGCCGACGTCGACGCGGTGGGCGAGCGAGCGCGCGAGCGCGCCCAGCGTGAGGGCGCCTTGCGCGAGCGCTACGCCGCCGGTGAGCTCTCCTACGACGTGAACGGGCTTCGGGAGATCGTCGAAGGTTGATCGAGATCGCCGTCCTCGGGCTCGGCGAGGCGGGCGGCCGGCTCGCAGCCGACCTCGTCGCCGCCGGCTGCACTGTGCGCGGGTGGGATCCTGCGCGCCGCCCGGCGGGGATCGACAACGCAGGCAGCGACGTCGGGGCCGTCGCCGGCGCTGACGTCGTCCTCAGCGTCAACGTCGCGAGCGTCGCGCTCGAGACGGCAGCCGGCGTCGCCGGAGCGCTCGGCGACGATGCGCTCTATGCCGACCTGAACACCGGGTCGCCTCAGCTGAAGCGGGAGCTCGCGAGCGCCCTGCCGGTGCCGTTCGCGGACGTGGCGATCGTCGGTATCGTCCCGACGCTCGGCCTCGCCACCCCGGTGCTCGCGTCGGGCGAGGGCGCCGAGCGCTTCGCGGAGCTGTTTCGGCCGCTCGGCATGCCCGTCGAGATCGTCGGCACCCGTCCGGGCGACGCCGCGGGTCTCAAGCTGCTGCGCAGCGTCTTCATGAAGGGCGTCGCCGCTGCGGCGCTCGAGAGCATCGCGTCGGCCGAGGCGGCGGGGGTCGCCGAGCAGGTGCGGGCCGAGATCGCCTCGGTGCTCGGCGAGCCGCTGCTCGAACGGCTGCTGAGGGGCAGCCGCGTCCACGCGGCGCGCCGTGCGGAGGAGATGCGCGCGGCGGTCGCATACGTCGAGGAGCTCGGCGTCGAGCCGCGGATCTCGGCGGCCGCGGCCGCCTGGCTCGAGCAGCTTCGCACCGAGGGGCTCTAGGTCGTCGTCGTAGTTCTCCGCAGGCGCAATCAGCGCGAACCCGCTTACAGACCTCCGCGCAGCAGGCAAGAGTCGGAGAATGTTCGGCCGCAGCAAGCAGCACACGATCGAGACCGGCGACTGGTCGGCGCGTGAAGGGCGCGCGCGGATCCTGGTCGAGAACCCCGACGCAAGCCAGTTGTGGGCCTATGCCGAGACACTGCGCGACGCCGGCTACGACGTCGCGACCTGCACCGGTGAGCATCCGGACGGCCATGATCGCTGCCCGCTGCTCGAGGCTGGGCGCTGTGAGCTCGTCGAAGGTGCGGACGTCGTCGTCTCGACCTGCTCGATCCAGCGCGGCGACACGTTGCTCGCGGTCTTGACGGCCGAAGGCTCGACCCCGGTCGTGTTCGAGGCGCCGGCGCCGGATCTCGAGCGCTTCGTCGGGCCCGCCGAGAACGTCACGGTCCTCGCGACGCCGGTGACCGAGCAGATGCTGCTCGCTGCCGTCGCGCGCGCTCAGGCCGGTTCGGCCTAGCCCACCTCGACGCGCACGAGCCCGTAGGCCTCGAGCGCCGCGATGATCTCGCGGTGGCCGAACGCCTCGCCGGGTGAGGCGAAGCCGAGCTTCCGCGGCGGCTGGAGGACGAGATGGTGCGCGGCGAATGCCTGGATGAGCCCGGTCTGCAGGTAGGCGCCCTGACCGTGTGCGTGGACGCGGATCGTCTCGGTGTTGCCGCGCCCGACGACGACATCGACGGTGCGCTGCACGCGCCGGTTCTCGCGCGGCGGCAGCCCCGGCTGCATCGAGTCGGCGATCCCGGCGAGCACCTTGCGCTGCTCGTCCGCCGGCAGCGGCTTGATCTTCTCCTGGTAGTCGCGCTGGCCCGCGACGATGCCTTCCATCAGCGAGCGGTCGAGCAGCCCGCCGAACGCGCGCACGTTTGCGATCTGCGGGTGGTCCTTGAACCAGATCGGGTGCGGGAACCCGCCCCAGGGAAGCGCGAGTTGGGTCGTGATCGCGCTCGGGATCGACACCTCGAGCGTCGTCACCGGCGGCCACAGCTTGTACTCGTTCTGCTCGAGGTAGATCGATTCCCATTGCAGCTGCCCGAAGATCGTCTGTGTCGAGCCGTAGGTCGGGAAGCCCATGAACATCGACAGGATCTCGAGGGAGTCGATACCGGGTGCACGCTCGATCGCGATCCGCGCGCACGCTTCGGCGACGGCGGACATGTACGCCGTCGCAGGCGCGAGCAGCAGACCGGCAGCCGCGAACTTCGCCCCCCACTCTTCCTTCGCGAGCTTCACCCACGGCGTCTCGCCGCCCGTGTCGATGTAGTGGCATCCCGCCTTCAGCGCGGCTTCGGCGACCGTCGAGCCGTAGTAGATGCACGGCCCGACCGTGTTGCACACGACCGTCGCGCCGTCGAGGAGGGACGCGAGTGCATCGACGTCGTGCGCGACCTGGACGATCTCGTAGTCGGCGGTCCCGATGCCCGGCACATGCGCGAGCACGTCCTCGATCTTCGCGCGGTCGCGGCCGGCGGCGATGAACGGGACGTCGTACTCGCGCAGGAACTCGACGATCAGGCGCGCCGAGAAACCGCTCGCGCCGTAGACGACGACCGGACGTTTGTTGCTCACGTTCCCTCCTCGACGGGTGGCCGCAGCCCGAGCAGCCGGATCGCGTTCTCCTTCAGGATCAGCGGTCGGACCTCGGGCTTGATGTCGAGCGCCGCGAAGTCGGCGAGCCAGCGCTCGGGTGTGATGAACGGAAAGTCGGTTCCGAAGAGCACGCGCTCGCACAGCAGCGTGTTCGCGTGCTGGATGAGCTGCGGCGGGAAGTATTTCGGCGACCAGCCGGAGAGGTCGATGTGCACCTGGGGCTTGTGCACCGCCACGGCGAGCGCCTCGTCCTGCCAGGGGAACGACGGGTGCGCGAGCACGATCTTGAGGGCGGGGAAGTCAACCGCGACGTCGTCCACGTGCATCGGGTTCGAGTACTTGAGCCGCACCCCGCCGCCGCCCGGCAGCCCCGAGCCCACGCCCGACTGGCCGGTGTGGAAGAGCGCGGGCAGGCCCGCCTCCTCGATCAGCTCGTAGAGCGGATAGGCCATCCGGTCGTTCGGGAAGAAGCCCTGGACGTTCGGATGGAACTTGAACCCGCGGATCCCGTGGTCGGCGATCAGCCGCCGCGCCTCGTCGACGCCGCGCCGTCCCTTGTGCGGGTCGATGCTCGCGAAAGGAATCAGCACGTCCGCGTTTGCGCGCGCCACCTCGGCGATCTCCTCGTTCGGCACACGCGGCTGGCCCGTGAACGACTCGGAGTCGACGGTGAAGACGACGGCCATCATGCGACGCGCGCGGTAGTAGTCGGCGACCTCGACGGCTGTCGGCCGGGCCGACTCGCCGCGGAAGTGGCGCACCGCAGCGTCGCGGAGCTCGTCCGGGAGCGAATCGACTCCGGCCGCCGACATCTCGACGTGCGTGTGCAGGTCGATCGCGACGACGTCGTCGAGCGAGAGGCGATCCTTCTCAGCCATGCGGCGTCCCGGTCGCGATCGCGGCGAACGTGTCGAGCGCCGTCGGGTCGAGCAGCGAGTCCTTGCTCGCGACGGCATCCACCGCCTCGCCGCGGAGGATGCGCTTGACGGGAGCCTCGAGCTTCTTGCCCGTCAGCGTGCGGGGGATCGCCGGCACCGCGCGGATCATGTCAGGGACGTGGCGCGGTGACAGCTGGCTCCGCAACTCGAGCGCGATTCGCGAGCGGAGCGCGTCGTCGAGCGCGCTGCCGTCGGCGAGGACGACGAAGAGAGCGAGCTCGCCGGCGCCGCCCTCGTCGTCCTCCAGGTGGACGACGAGGCTGTCGAGGATCTCCGGCAGCTCCTCGACGACGCTGTAGAACTCGCCGGTGCCGAGGCGGACGCCGCCACGATTGAGTGTCGCGTCGGAGCGGCCGGTCACGACGCAGCTGCCGCGCTCCGAGAAGCTGATCCAGTCGCCCTGGCGCCAGACGCCCGGGTACATCGTGAAGTACGAGTCGCGGTAGAGCGCGCCGTCCGGGTCTCCCCAGAGCGCCACCGGCATCGACGGCATCGGCCGCGTGATCACGAGCTCACCGAGTGCGCCGACGAGCGGCTCGCCCTGCGGATCGAACGCATCCGTGGCGACGCCGAGCAGGCGGCCGGAGATCTCGCCTTCGTAGACCGGGAGCAGCGGCGATCCGCCGACGATCCCGCTGCAGACGTCCGTGCCGCCGCTGCCGTTGATGAGCAGCACGTCCGGCCCGAGCTCCTCGTAGACGTAGCGGTAGCCCTCGGCGGGGAGCGGCGAGCCGGCGGTGCCGAAGGCGCGGATCGACCCGAGGTCGTAGTCACGTCCGGGATGCAGCCCCGCCTTGCGGCAGCCCATCAGGAAGGCCGGGCTCACGCCCATGAAAGTCGGTTGCGTCTCCTCGGCGACGCGCCATTGCCAGCCGGGGTCGGGCCAGGCCGGGTCGCCGTCGAGCATCACGATCGACGAACGCACGAGGAGCGCCGCGACGAGCGCGTTCCACATCATCCACGAGGTCGTCGAGAACCAGAGCAGCCGCCCGCCGGGCTTCAGGTCCCAGCTGAAGGCGTGCGCCTTCATGAGCTCGAGCAGGATGCCGCCGTGACCGTGCACGATCGCTTTCGGGCGGCCGGTCGTGCCGGACGAGAAGAGCACGAAGAGTGGGTGATCGAAAGCAACGGGCTCGAACGCGAGCGGCCCCGGCTCGGCGAGCAGGTCGTCCCAGGCGCTCGCGTCGCCCACGACGTGCTCGCCGTAGGGGACGTGCACGACGTGACGAAGGCTGGGGAGGGCGGCGCGGATCGCCGCCACCTCGCTGCGGCGGTCGACGGCGCGGTCGCGGTAGCCGTAACCGCCCACCGCGAGCAGCACCGTCGGCTCGAGTTGGGCGAGCCGGTCGATGACGCAGCGCGCCCCGAGCTCTGGCGCGCAGCTCGCCCAGATCGCGCCGAGGCTCGCCGTGGCGGCGAAGGCGACGAGCGTCTCCAGGATGTTCGGCAAGTACGCGGCGACGCGGTCGCCCGGCCCGACCCCGAGC
>JBAQHS010000270.1:0-1810 GCA_049288455.1 Gaiellaceae bacterium
GCCTCGAAGCGCAGCTGCACGCCGCCGGCCGACGCAGCCTCGAAGAGCTCGGCGCCGCGCCGCGCGACGAGCTGCTTGTTCGCCGAGACGACGTGCTTGCCGCCCCGCAGCAGCCCGAGCACATAGCCGCCCGCGGGATCGATGCCGCCCATCACCTCGGCGACGACCGAGATCGACGAATCCCCTGCGATCTCGTCGAAGTCGGTCGTAAGCACCCCACCGGGAGGTGGGTAATCACGCTCCTTCCCGACGTCACGCACGAGCGCCTTCACCACCCGCAGGCGGTGGCCCGTGGCCCGTTCGATGTCGTCTGCGGAGTCGGTCAGCAACCGGTTGACCGCGGCACCGACGGTGCCGTAGCCGAGCAGCGCGACCGGTACGTCAACCGACGCCATGGACCTCCGCAGCCTGTTCGCGCACGTTCAGCGCGCGAAGCCGGGCACCGACCTGCTCGATCTGCGTCTCGGCGAGCTTCGCGCGGTATTCGTCGAGCACCGGCTGGCCGCGATCCATCTCCGCGACCCAGTCGCGCGCGAACGTCCCATCCTGGATCGCTCCGAGCACCGCGCGCATGTTCTCACGCACGTGCTCGTCGACGACCTTCGGGCCGACGGCGTGCGAGCCGTACTCGGCCGTATCTGAGATCGAATAGTGCATCCGCTCGATGCCGCCCTCGAAGATGAGGTCGGTGATCAGCTTCAGCTCGTGCAGGCACTCGTAGTAGGCGACCTCGGGTTGGTACCCCGCCTCGACGAGCGTCTCGAAGCCGAGCTGGATCAGCTGCGTGACGCCCCCGCAGAGCACCGCCTGCTCGCCGAAGAGGTCGGTCTCGGTCTCCTCCTGGAACGTCGTCTCCACCATCCCGGCGCGGGCCGCGCCGAGCGCCGCCCCGTAGGCAAGCGCGAGCTCGCGGGCACGCCCGCTCGCATCCTGTGCCACTGCGACAACGGCCGGCGTGCCGTAGCCCTCTTCGTAGAACCGCCGGACGATGTGGCCCGGGCCCTTGGGAGCGACCATGATCACGTCGTGGCCGGGCGGGGGCGCGATGCGCCCATAGTGGACGTTGAACCCGTGGGCGAAGAGCAGCGCGGCGCCGGGCTCGAGGTTCGGCGCCACCTCGTCCTCGTAGAGCGACGGCTGAGCGCCGTCGGGGACGAGGAACGCCACGAGCTGCGCGCCGCGGACCGCGTCGGCGACCGACCGGACGGTCAGCCCGGCCTCCTCCGCCGCGGCGCGAGAGCCGCTGTCGGCACGTAGTCCGACCTCGACCTCGACGCCGGAGTCGTGCAGGTTCAGCGCGTGGGCGTGGCCCTGGCTGCCGTACCCGAGCACCGCGACCTTGCCGTTCAGAAGGTCGACGTCGCCCGACTTGATGATCTCGGCCATGTTCTCGATTCCTTTCGCGGTTTTTTTTAGACTTGGACGGAGGGGGTTGCGGTCCGGCCGCCGGCGCTCGGGCGGCGCAGGCCCACCCGCCCCGTGCGCACGAGCTCACGCACACCGTAGGGGCGAACGAGCTCCTCGAATGCCTCGACCTGGTCCGGGCGGCCGACGAGCTCGAAGGTGATCGCATCGCGACCGATATCGGCGACGCGCGCTCCTCCGACCTGGCTGAGCGCGACGAGCTCGGCACGCTTGTCGGCTGATACGGCGACGGTGATCAGCGCCAGCTCGCGCTCGATCGCCTCGTCGGGGCGGAGCTCGGTGACGCGCAGGACGTTGACGAGCTTGTGCATCTGCTTCTCGATCTGCTCGAGCGAGTGCTCGCTGCAGTCGACCCGCAGTGTCAGGCGCGAGATGTCGGGCCGCT
>JBAQHS010000271.1:0-4767 GCA_049288455.1 Gaiellaceae bacterium
GTGTTCGCGGCGGCGAGTCGCAGGCGAATCTCGACACGCTGAACGCAACGCTCACGAGCTTCCCGAACGCGAAGGTACAAACGCGGAAGCAGTTCGTCGACAACCAGATCAGCGGGCTCAGCTCCGTACTGAACATCCTCTATGTGCTGCTCGCGCTTTCCGTGATCGTCAGCCTCTTCGGAATCGTCAACACCCTCGTGCTGACCGTGTTCGAGCGGACGCGCGAGATCGGGATGCTGCGCGCAATCGGCATGAATCGCCAGCAGGTAAGGCGCATGATCCGGCATGAGAGCGTCATCACCGCGCTGATCGGTGGTGTCCTCGGGATTGCGCTCGGCATCGTGCTCGGAGGGCTGCTCGTCGCCCGAGTCGACTTCATCCAGTTCTCGCTTCCGGTCACCACCCTCGTCGTCCTCGCGGTAGTGACGATCATCGTCGGCATCGTCGCCTCGATCTTCCCGGCGCGCCGTGCCGCGCGGCTGAACGTGCTCGAGGCACTCCAGTACGAGTGAATCTCGAATCGCTCCTACGGTCGTTCGTGGCCGCCGACGATCGTGAAGAGGCCGACCGCGTCGCGATGCTCCGGCTCGCCCGTGAGCTCGCTCGTCCGCTCTCCCGCGACGAGCCGACGGCGCACTTCACGGCCTCGGCGTTCGTGGTCGATGAGCGGCACGAGCGCGTCTGCCTCGTGACGCACGTGAAGCTCGGTCGCCTGCTGCAGCCCGGCGGGCACATCGAGCCGAGCGACGCCACACTCGAAGCCGCCGCGCTGCGCGAGGCGCGCGAAGAGACGGCGCTCGAGCTTCAGTTTCACCCGGCGGCGCCGCGGCCGTTCGACCTCGACATCCACGAGATCCCCGAGCGGCCGGGCGAGCCCCGGCATTTCCATCTCGACGTGCGCTATCTGCTGATCGGCATCGGCGAGCCGTGCGCCGGCGCAGCGTGGTACGTGCTCGGCGAGGCGGGCGACGAATCGGTCGCGCGCCTCGCGGCGAAAGCCGTCAGGCTCGGAAGCCCGGCTCGCGGCTGAGCTCGAGCGGGCTCGCGGGCAACCCCGCGACCGGCTCCGTTGCGTTGTAGCCCGCTGGAGCGACGTCGTTCGGCGCGTCCGCGTGGAAGAGCGATGCGAGCAGCTGGATCTGGCCGCGCCCGGGGCCGAGCTCGAATTGGCCGCCCCCGTAGAGCGCAATGCCGTGCTCCGCGCACCGCTCGTAGAAGTCGAAGAGGCGCTTCACCGACCCGAACCGTGACGGCTTGCTGTTCAGACAGCGCGGCCGGAAGGGCAGCGCTTCGACGTCACTCCACTCGTGGATCGCCGCATCCCACGTGATGCGGTCGCGGTGCGCGGCGAGCGCCTCGGTCGTGGCGGGCGTGAGAGCGGGATCCTCGAGCCACGCCGCCGGAAAGGCCTCGGCAATCCGCCGGTACAGGGCCGGGTTCGGCGGTGACCCGAAGTCGCCGCGGTAGATGCCTTTGAAGTCGAGCGTGTCGACGCGGCCGCTCGCGGCCAGTGTTTCGATCATGTCGTCGGGCCACTCCGCGTCCGGGTCGAGCTTGAATCGGAGCTCCGGCGATTGCGCAAGCCACGGCTGGACATTCGCGACTCGGGTCGAGACGACGAACCGCACGGGTTGCTGCTTCAGGCCGAGCGCCTCGCCGAGCGGCAGGCCCGCCTGTCGCAACGCGAGATCGAGCGCGGCCGACTCGAAGGCCCAGCGGCGATACTCGGTTTGCCCTGCCTGGAGAACCGAGAACGACTCGAGCGTGTGGTGTCCCGTGAAGGGCAGCTCGTTTCGGCGCGCCTGGAATTGCTGCTGCTGCGCGGGGTCGTAGTCGACCTCCTCACCGCGGCCCTCCTCGCCGCCACCACGCAACACGACGACGGTGCGACGCAGCGTGAAGCCGCGCGCCACCTCGCGCTCGAGCGGCTCGAGGTCGTAGCCCTCGATCTCGAGCGGCAGTGAGCGGACGGCGTCCCAGGCGTGCATCGTCCCGAGGTTACTGCCGCCGGCGCAGCAGGTGCTCTTTCAGCGCGTCGAGCCGGCCGTCCCAGTCGGCGCCTGCCTCGGTCAGCCGGTAGCGCGTCTCGCGGCCGCTTCGCTCCGACTCGACGAGCCCGGCGTCGGCGAGTGTGACGAGATGCTTCGAGACTGCCTGCCGCGTCATCGGCAGTTCGCCGGTCAGCTCGGTCGCCGTTGCAGTGCCGCACGCCGACAGGTAGCCGATCACCTGCCGTCTGCTCGGATCGGCAAGCGCACCGAAGACGAGGTTGAGGGGATCAGACACGCGCGAGCGCGGACGCCTGGAACTCGATCGCGGTGCTCCACGCGGGTGACGACTCGATCACGGTCAGCCTCGTCCCGTCTGCGTCGTCGTCGAGCGTGAACTCGACCTCGCCGCCCTCGCCGTCGGCGCCGGCCTCGTCCCAGTCGAAGGCGAGCCGCCGCCCGGGCTCGACCTCGGTGAAGGTGGCATGGCGTTCCTCGCCGTTGCCCCAGCCGAAGCTCGCACCGCCGCCGGGCCGGAGGTCGAGCTCGACGGTGTTCGCGAACCAGTCCGCGAGCCGGTCGGGATCGGTGAGGGCTTCCCAGACCTCGTCACGGGACGCGGGCAGGACGATCTCCTTGATGATCATGTGCAACCTCCGAGTTGCGCTATTCTCTGGCAACCAACAGGTTGCACATTAGCGAAGGAGGTCGCGGTGCTGGTCGGATCGGTCGTGCCGATGGTCGTGGAGCAGTCTGGCGCCTACGAGCGCTCGTTCGACATCTACTCGCGGTTGCTGCGCGAGCGAATCGTCTTCCTCGGTCAGGAGGTGAACGACGACATCGCGAACCTGATCGCGGCGCAGCTGCTCTTTCTCGACGCCGAGCGTCCCGGCGAGGACATCTACCTCTACGTCAACTCCCCGGGCGGCTCCGCGTACGCGGGCATGGCGATCTACGACGCGATGCAGTACGTCAGCTCCGATGTCTCGACGGTCTGCCTTGGCATGGGCATGAGCGCTGGGGCGATGATCCTCTGCGGGGGCGCCGCCGGGAAGCGCTTCGCGCTACCGAACGCGAAGGTGATGATCCACCAGGGCTCCGGTGGATTCCGCGGCACGCCCGCGGACATCCAGATCGCCGCGCGCGAGATCCTCGACATGACGCAGCGGATGGCCGAGATCATCTCGCGGCACTCGGGCCAGGACGTCGAGCAGGTGCTGCGCGACATCGACCGCGATCGCTTCATGACCCCGGAGGAAGCGGTCGCCTACGGCCTGATCGATGCGATCATGGAACCGCGTGCCGTGGCAGTTACTTGACGAGTGGGACGGGGGGTTCGGCTGGGCGCGCGAGGAGCGGCTGCAGCGGACGTCACACGCGCTTGCCGTCGACGGGCGCGTCTGGCTCGTCGATCCGGTTGACGCGCCCGAGTTCGAGGAGCGCGTGCGCTCGCTCGGCGAGCCCGCCGGGATCATCCAGCTGCTCGACCGTCACGAGCGGGGTTGCGCGGCGTGGGCGAGGCGACTCGGCGTCGTCCATCACCGGGCGTTCGATGTCGTCGACGTCCCGTTCGGGGTGCTGCCGATTCGCGACCGGCGGTGGTGGCGCGAGGTTGCCCTGTGGGAGCCAGCCGGCTGCACGCTTGTCTGTGCCGATGCTCTCGGGACGGTCCCGTTCTTTCGTGCGCCCGGCGAGCGGGTCGGGCTTCATCCGCTGATCCGGCCCTGGCCGCCGCGCGCGCTTCGCGGGCTCGAGCCTGCGCGCATCCTCGTCGGTCACGGCGAGGCGGTGACCGACGATGCGACCGGTGCGCTTCGCGACACGCTCGCCCACGCGCAGCGTCGCCTGCCGGCCGCGCTGAAAGCCGCGGTCAGTGCAGTGAGAGGCGGGTCGGCGGCCAGTAGGTGAGGAACAGCGGCCCAATCAGGTTGCCGCGCGGGACCGAGCCCCAGGTTCGCGAGTCGCACGAATGCGTGCGATCGTCGCCCATGAAGAAGTAGTGGCCGGCCGGCACGTGCCACGACCCCTCCACCTTGTCGTCACGCGTGTTCGATGCGTACGGCTCGGTGAGTGGCTTGCCGTCGATCGAGATCGCGCCGTTGTGCTCGGACACAGTCTCGCCCGGCAGCCCGATCAGCCGCTTGACGAACGTGCCGCCCTCGCCGCACTGCACCGACGCCGCCGGCGGAGCCTCGAAGACGACGATCTGCCCGCGCTTCGGCGAGTTGAAGCGGTACGCGAGGCGGTTGACGATGACGCGATCGCTGAACTGCGCTTCGCACCATGCAGCGGGGCGTGCGCAGTGGAGCGTCGGCTCCATCGACGACGATGGGATGCGATAGGGCTTCGCCACCTCCGCCTCGAACGCGAGGACGAAGGCGAGCGCAACGCAGATCGTCGCGGCCCAGTCGAGAATCCGCTTCCAGCCCGGCACGCGGGAAGGGTACCGAGATCAGCCGGAGGCCGGCTCGAGGTTTGATGTGGAATTGCGTGCTTGCGGGGATGGCTCAGACCAAGCAGCTCGTTCGGGTCGGGCACGCATTTCTGGAGGAGCTGTGCATAGCGGTGGCTGCGTCTTGGCCCGACCCGGACGAGATGCGCAGTGTGTCTTAGGAAGGCGCAGGCGGCGAGAGGCTAGAGTGCGCTCCTCTCACATGGGCATCTTCAACTACCTCACAGGCTTCGGTGGCCGCGATATGGCGGTCGACCTCGGTACCGCAAACACGCTCGTCTACGTCCGTGGGCGCGGGATTGTGTTGTCCGAGCCCTCGGTTGTCGC
>JBAQHS010000272.1:0-29336 GCA_049288455.1 Gaiellaceae bacterium
GCTCGGCGAGGCGCGCCAGGTCGAGTGTCGCGATTGCGGCCTGGAGCCTTGCGATCTCGACGCCGAGCTTCTCGGCGCGCTCGGCGGCCGTCGCCTGCAGCGCCAGCGGCCGTAGCCGCTTCTTCACCTCGTCCTCGAGGTCGCGGGCGCGCTCGACCTGGATGCCGACGCGCGTCAGCTTCAGCTCGGCCCGGTGGCGCCGCCGCTTGAAGCGGCCGAGGCCGGCCGCCTCCTCGATCAGCTCGCGCCGTTCGGACGGCTTGGAGTTGAGCACAGTCTCGACCCGCCCCTGCGAGATCACCGACCGGAGGCCACCGCCGAGGCCGACGTCGGAGAGCAACTCGACGAGGTCGACGCGGCGCACCGGTGTCTTGTTGATCAGGTACTGCCCCTCGCCGCCTCGGTGGAGGCGCCGCTGCACGGAGACCTCGCTGTAGGGCAGGTCGGGCCAGGCGCCGTCGGCGTTGTCGAAGAGCAGGTCGACTTCGCACGTGTCGAGCGGCTGGCGGCCGACCGAGCCGGCGAAAAGGACGTCGTCGGGCTTCTCGGCGCGCAGTTCCCCGGGGCTCATCGAGCCCGTCGCCCAGAGGATCGAGTCGGACACGTTCGACTTGCCGGACCCATTCGGTCCGACCACGACCGCGACGCCGGGCTCGAGACGAATCTCGACGGCGTCGACGAACGACTTGAACCCACGGAGCTTGATCGCCTTCAGGTGCACGCGGAGGACCAGTATCGCGACCGGCGCGGACGCCGCCCGCGCCCCTTTGCTTTGTCCCTGCTCGGAGCGGGTTAAGCCTTTCCCTAGCGCGTCCCGGCGCCGACGAGCAGCTCGCACGGCCCGACGAAGCCGTCCGGCCCCTCGAACTCGCCGAGTGCCTGCTCGATCTCGGCCCAGGTCTCCTCCTGCGCGGCCGCGTCGAGGCCGGCGAGCATCTGGTGGAGCGCCCCGAACGACTCTCGCTCGAGCTGTGCGCACTCGGCCGCGTTTGCGAGACGCAGCGGGGCCTCGAGGCGCGTCACCGCGACGTCGGTGAAACCCGCCTCGCCGAGCATGTCGCCCAGGCCGACTGCCGAGAACGGGCCGGGCAGCCCCGGAGCGGGCGGCGGCAACTGGGCCCGTGTGCGGATGATCGAGATCGGCATCGAGAAGAAGCGGTTCCGCTCGGGCTCGGCGAAGACGAGCGCCGCGTACCGGCCGCCGGGACGGAGCGCCGCTCGGGCGCTCGCGAGCGCGCGGGCCTTGTCGGGCAGGTACATCAGCCCGAGGCGCGAGATCACGGCGTCGAACGACTCGGGATCGACCTCGAGGTTCTCGCCGTCCATCACCCGCGTGGCGACGTTCGCGAGCCCCGCTGCGTGCGCGACGGCGCCGGCGTGATCGAGGATGTTCGACGCGATGTCGGTGGCGAGCACTGCCCCCGACGCGCCAACGCGGCGAGCGGCTTCGATCGTCTGGCCGCCGGAACCGGCGGCGACATCGAGGACGCGACTGCCCTCCGTCACCGCCGCGCGGTCGAGCAGGAGCGATGTCCCCTCACCGAGCCAGCGGTCGAAGACGGGATCCCAGCGGTGCCAGGCGTCGGCGGCGTCCTGCCACTGCGCCCGGGTCGTCTCCTTGTAGGTCGCTGCGTCGAATCCGGCACCAGCCATCTCAGACCTCCTCTCGTTCGACGGTAGCGGGCAGGTCGACGAGTGCCTGCTCGGCGGCAGCCTGCTCCGCGTCCTTCTTCGAGCGCCCCTGCCCGGTGCCGACCACGTTCGAGTCGATGATCGCCGCCGCGGTGAACGAGCGGTCGTGCGGCGGCCCTTCGACCTTGAGCGTCGTGTACGACACGGAGCGACCGAGGCGCGCAAGCCGCTCCTGCAGCTCGGTCTTGTGATCGACATGGGTGTTCAGCGCGTATTCGATCCGTGGCTCGAACGCCTCGACGACGGCCGGTTCGACCGCTTCGAAGCCATGCTCGAGATACACCGCGGCCAGCGCCGCCTCGAGGAGCGCGGCGAGGACGTTGCGGTTGTGGGCGAGACGATCGACTTCGTCCTCGGGAAGCCCGGCACCAGCGGCGCGCAGGCGGTCGCCGAGGTCGAGCTCGAGCGCAACCACAGCGCAGCTCGCCCGCGATACGACGTGCGACCGAACCTTCGCCATCCGGCCCTCGGAGAACTCGGGAAACCGGTCGAAGAGATTGCGCGCGATCGCGAGCTCCAGGACCGAGTCGCCAAGGAACTCGAGGCGCTCGTACGAGAGGGTGCGGTCGGCGGCCCACGACGCGTGCGTGAAGACCGCCTCCGCCAACTCCGCCGGAAGCTCGTCGATCAGCTTCCGCAGACGTTTCGACTCGGCCTTATTGGTGCGAGGTGACGTAGTCGACGGCCTGCCCGACGGTCGTGATCTTCTGGGCATCCTCGTCCGAGATCTTGATCCCGAACTGATCCTCGAGCTCCATGATCAGCTCGACGAGGTCGAGCGAGTCGGCATCCAGGTCCTCCTGGAACGATGCCTCCTCGGTGATCTGGTCCTCCTCGACTCCGAGCTGCTCGGTCAAAACTTCCTTGACCCGCTCGTAGACCTCTTCACGCGACGCTGCCATGTCACCTCATTGATTCGTTGGGGGCTGAAGCGGCGCGATCATACACGGACGCGCTCGGGGAGACGCTCGGCGAGCCGTTCGACCACCCGGTGCTCGACCCCGCGGGCAGCGAGGCGGATGGCGTTCGCGACCGCCTTGCGACCCGAATCGCCGTGCGCGATCACGGCCAGGCCGCGCAGTCCGAGGAGGTACGCGCCGCCGTAGGTGTCCGGATCGAAGCGCGCCCGCAGGCGCCGCGCCGAGGGGCGGATCAGGAGGCCCCCGAGCTTGCCCGTCGTCGTCGACGAGATCTCGGCTCGCATCGCATCGAGCAGCTCGCGGATCGTCCCCTCGAGCAGCTTCAGCGCGATGTTGCCCGTGAAGCCGTCGGTGACGACCACATCGGCGGCCCCGCGCAGGAGGTCACGGCCTTCGGCATTGCCGGCGAAGTTCAGGCGGTCGTCCTCACGCAGCAGCCGGAACGCATCGATCGTCAACTGGTTCCCCTTGCCGTCCTCCTCGCCGATCGAGAGCAACCGCACTTCGGGGTCGGTGACCCCAAGCATCTCCTCGCTGAAGATGGAGCCCATATGCGCGAACTGCAATAGGTGCTCCGGCCGCGCGTCGGCGTTCGCGCCGGCGTCGAGGAGCACCGAGGGGCCGAAGCGCGCGGGGATCGGGACCGCGATCGCAGGCCGCAGCACGCCGGAGAGCCGACGCATGTAGAGGAAGCCGGCCGCGAGCACCGCGCCGGTGTTGCCCGCGGAGACCGCGGCGTCCGCCTCATGCTCGGCGACTGCCCGTACGGCCGCGACGAGGCTCGCGTCAGGCTTGGCGCGCACCGCCTCGGCGGGCTTCTCCGCCATGTCGATCCGGTCGGCTGCGACGACGAGCTTCAGGCCGTGCGTGTCGAGACCGGCCGGCCCGTAGAGCGTGACGTCGATCCCGTCTGCAGCTGCGTCGAGTGCGCCGAGAACCACCTCGCCCGGCGCCCGGTCACCACCCAGTGCGTCGACCGCGACGCGAACCACGCTACCGGGCTTGGAAGCGGAGCGGCTCGATCTCGCGGCCCTTGTACGTGCCGCAGGTCGGGCAGATGCGATGCGACCGCTTGGGCGAGCCGCACTGCGGGCACGTGCTGACGCGCGGGGGCTCGATCTTGTGCTGCGCGCGACGTTGGTCGCGGCGGGCCTTGGACGTTTTTCTCTTTGGGACAGCCATTGAGCGGGGCAGTCTAGCCGACGACGGCGAGCGGCAGGAGGATCCGAAAGGTGGTTCCGGTGCCCGGCACGCTCGACACTTCGATCGCCCCACCGCTCTGCCGCACGATTCCCTGGACCATCGAAAGGCCGAGCCCGGTTCCCGCCCCGCGCTCCTTCGTTGTGAAGAACGGGTCGAAGACGAGCGCACTGGTGTCGGCGTCCATGCCGCTGCCGGTGTCGGCCACGATCAACACGGCGTATTCACCCGGCCCAATGCCGAGCCGCTCGGCCTCGGCGCCTTCCGTGACGGCCGCCGTCGTGGTGCGGATCGAGACGCGCCCGCCGTCGGAAATAGCGTCGCGGGCGTTTGCCACGAGGTTCATCAGCACCTGCTCGAGCTCGCCGATGTCGGCGTAGACGAGCGCTGACTCGCAAAGGTCGAAGTCGACCTGAACGCCGTTGCCGGCGACGTGCAGCAGCATCGACTCCATCTCGCGAACGACCCCGCCGAGGTCGAATACCTGCGGATCGAGCTCCTGGCTGCGGCTGAACGCGAGTAGCTGGCGCGTCAGCCGGACTGCCCGCTGCACGGTTCGCCCGATCTCGCGGAGGTAGCGCTGCGCCCCGTGGCCGCGCGGCAACTGCTGCTCGGTGAGCGCCGCGTAGCCGGAGATCGCGGTGAGCAGGTTGTTGAAATCGTGGGCGATGCCGCCGGCGAGTCGACCGACAGCCTCGATCTTCTGGGAGTGCCGCAGGGCCTCTTCGAGACGCTTGCGGTGGGTGATGTCGACGAAGTAGCCCTGGATGAACTCCGGCTCGCCGGCGGCGTCGAGCACCGGTATCGACTCGTCGTGGATCCACACGACCTCGCCGTTTCGCGCGTGGAGGCGGTAATCGCGGCTGAACGGCCGGAAGCGGTCACGGCTGACGCGCATCTCCTCCAGCACCGGTAGGCGGTCGTCTGGGTGCAGGATCCGCTCGAAGAAGCCGGGCTTGCCGACCCACTCCTCGGCGCGGTAGCCGGTCACCGCCTCGACCTGGGGGCTCATCCAGACGGTGCTGGCACCCGCTTCGTAGCGGTTCGTGTAGGTGACAAGCGGCAGCCGGAACCGCAGGCGGCCCTCGTTGTCGGCTGCAAACACGGCCAAGGGCAATTGCTTCTCGTCGAGAACTGACATCGACTGCCATTTTACACTATCTGTCAAATGGCGTATACTGTCATTTGTGAGCAATGGTCTCCGTGAGCGAAAGAAGGATCAGACCCGGCACGACCTGATGTACGCGGCGCTCGCGCTCTTCACGGAGCGTGGGTTCGACCACGTCACGGTCGAGGAGATCGCCGCCCAGGCGAACGTCTCGACCCGCACCTTCTTCCGCTACTTCGATTCGAAGGCGGCCGCCTGCTTTGGCCTGCAACGGCAGGCGCTCGATGCCGTGTTGGCCTCCGACGACGTGCTGACGACGACCGAGGAGCAGATCCGCGACTACGCGAGGCGTGTCGCCGCCGACCCGGTGTTCTATGCCACGCAGGTGCGGCTCGCACTCCACCACCCGCAGGTGCGGGTGAAGCGTCTCGAGATCTTGCTCGCCTTCGACGATGCCCTCGCGGCCGGGTTCCAGCGCGAGACCCCGGGCGTCGATCCGGCGATCGCCCGGCTGGCCGGCTACCTGCCGACGCACCTGATCCCGGCGACGATGGAGACCTGGGTCTTGAACGGCGCCCCGGCCGCCGCCCCAGACTGGGAGCCGGCCCTCGCCGCCGTCCGCACGACCGTCGAAGCACTCCTCGGCCGCACCGGCTGAGCTCGCGACCGGGCCGACGCACGTCTTCCAAAAGCCGCTCGCTTCGCCAAACGACGATTACACGTACCGGACGCAGTCTCCACAGACGGCCCGACCAGACGCGTCCCGCAAGGCCACGACCCGTGGTCAGACCAAGTGTTACGCAAGTGTCACGAAAGCAACCTGAACCGTCTCTGGCTCTCAATCTCGTGGTCAGACCAAGTGTGACGTGCGGGTGACATTTGATCCACAGCGAGCTCTTGGGCTCGTCCTATGACTGACCTCTAAGTCGATCACCCGCGTCTCTCGCCTTTCGACTCGAGGAGGTCTCGCCCCAGGAACCGGAGCCGCGGCCCGGCGAAAGCTCGCGCTCCTCGCAGCGCGTGGCGTCAACTGCCTGATCCTCGACGAGCCGACGAACCACCTCGACTTCGAAGCGATCGAGGAGCTCGAGACCGCGCTGCAGTCCTATGAGGGCTGTCTGCTGGTCGTATCGCACGACCGGCGGTTTCTCGAGCGGCTCGACATCACTTCTACGATCTCGCTGTGAGAGTCGAAGCAATGAACGAATCCGATTGGCCCGCCTGCGCTCGGATCTACGAAGAGGGCCTCGACATCGGCACGTTCGAGGAAACCGTGCCGGGCTGGGCGCAGTGGGACGCGACGCACCTACCGCAGCCGCGCCTTGTCGCACGTGACGGCGCGGAGGTCGTCGGCTGGGCGGCGCTCGCACCGGTCTCCCGTCGGCCCTGCTACCGCGGCGTGACCGAGAACTCGGTCTACGTCGCGACCGCCGCGCGCGGACGCGGCGTCGGTCACGCGCTGCTCGCCGAGCTCGTCACGCAGGCCGACGACCTCGGTATCTGGACGATCCAGGCGGGGATCCTCGCCGGGAACGACGCCTCGGTCGCCCTGCATGAGCGCTGCGGCTTCCGCGTGGTCGGCACGCGCGAGCGGATTGCGCAGAAACGCGGTGTGTGGCGCGACGTGGTGCTGATGGAGCGGCGGTCAGGGTTGTAGATCGCGACGCAGAGCCTCGAGCGCGCCCCAGCGCGAGTCGCCGCCGGTCTCTTCGTGCGTGTGTGGCTCGTCGTTCAGATTCTTGCCGCAGACGAAGCAGAGCCCGGCGCAATCGGGCTGGCACAGGATCTTGTCGGGCAGTGAGAGCGCGATCGTGTCGCGAGCCCACGCCGAGACGTCGAGCAGGTTTCCGTCCACGTATTCGGTCGCCATCTCCTCGTCTTGCGGCTTCTCGTCCTGGTACTCGCGCGCCTTGATCGGCAGCTCGAGCACGGCGTCGCCGAGGCAGCGGTAACAGGGCCCGTGGAGGCGGACGGTGAAGGCGAGGGTGAAGACCGTCCCGGTGGTCGCTCGCGTGATCTCGAACGCGGCCGGGACCTTGTCAGGCACCGGCAGGTACCGCTGGCCGCCGAAGTCGAGGGCCGACATCTCGACCTCGAGCTCCTCACGGTGCTGCTCACCCGGACGGAGCTTCACCTGGCGCAGGCTGAAGCTCGTCATACGACCAGGGTAGCGAGCCGCTGGTTGGAGCCGCTAGTAGTTGGAGCCGTTGTCGGAGAGGTCGATGGGACCGACGCCCGCGACCACCGACTCCTGCGAGCGCTCGTGCAGCCGCTCCCGCCCGCGGCGCACCGCGGTGAGGAACTTGTCGAGGTTCGTCTCGAGCGTCGCGAGCATCCCGTCGGCCCAGTCCTCCATTTCGAGCCGCATCTCGCGAGCCTGGCGGCGGGCTTCGTCGATGATCTCCTGCGCCTGACGCTCGGCGAGCTTCACGATCTCGGTCTGCGACGCCTCGCGCACCGCCTGCTCGCGGGCCTCCTGGAGCAGCCGATCCTGCTCGCGCTTGGCCTCGGCCAACATCTCCTGGCGCTCCTTGACGATCCAGCGCGCCTGCTTGATCTCTTCCGGGATCGTCGCGCGCATCTGGTCGAGGATGTCGTAGATCTCCTCACGGTCGATCCGCACCTGGTCGGTGAGCGGCACGGCCTTCGCGTTGTGCACGAGGTCGTCGAGCTTGTCGATCAGAACGAGAACGTCCATGGGTGAAGTCTACTCCTGGTCCGAGAGCGGAGCGCCGCCGCGGCCGTTCGGGAACATCTCCCGCAACCGGTGCGCGACGGCCTTTGGCACGAGCTCTTCGACATTTCCGCCGAACAGGGCAATCTCCTTTACGCCGCTCGACGAGACGAAGCTGACCTGCGGGCTCGCCATCACGTACACCGTCTCGATGTCGGGCGCCAGATGCCGGTTCAACTGGTTCATCTGGAACTCCCATTCGAAGTCGGAGACGACCCGCAGGCCCTTGACGATCACCTTTGCATCCCAGCGGCGGGCGAAGTCGACCACGAGCTCGCTGAAGACGGCCACTTCGACATTCGTGAGGTCGGTGAGGGCGTCCTCGAGGAACTCACATCGCTCCTCGACGGCAAAGAGCGGCGTCTTGTGGTGCGGGTTGCCGACGACGCCGACGACGACGCGGTCGAAGATCCGAGCCGCGCGCGTGATCACGTCGACGTGCCCCATGGTGGGCGGGTCGTAGGTTCCTGGGTAGATGGCGGTGATCAATGCTCGAACAGGGTAAGCCGTGCGGAGCCGTACTTGCGGGAGGTTCGCACCTCGAGGCCCGGAAGGGCGGGCGGATCGGCCCGGCCGGAGCTTTCGTAGACGAGGAGGCCGTCGGGGGCGAGCAGCCGCGCGAGATGCGGGGAAATGCGCTCGTGATCACCGAAATCATAGGGCGGATCGCAGAGAATCAGGTCGTAGCTGCGGCGGTCCTGCGCGACGGCACGCGCGGCGTCCTGACGAAGCACACTGCCCTTGAACCGCAGCTTGTCGAGATTCGCGTCGATCGTGCGGCACGCCTCGCGATCCGATTCGACGAACACGACCGACGCGGCGCCGCGGCTCAGCGCCTCGAGCCCGAGCGCACCTGAGCCTGCGTAGAGGTCGAGCACGTCGGCGTCGTCGACCGGCCCGATCAGGTTGAAGGCGTTCTCACGCACGCGATCCGAGGTCGGGCGGGTGTCACGGCCGCGGGGCGCAGCGATCCGCTGCCCACGGTGGGTGCCGGCGATGATCCGCATGGGTCGGCAGGCTAGCGCCGCGGCCTCAGGCGGCCGGCGCAACGAGACGATCCGCCTCGTCCTGCCATGGCCCGTCTTCGTGCTCGAGCTCGCGCGCCAGGTCGCGTGCCTGCTCGAGCAGGTCGCGGTCGGCACGGAGCTTCGTGAAGCGCAGGTCGCTCCAACCCGACTGGCGCGTCCCGAGGAGCTGGCCCTCGCCACGCAGCTCGAGATCGACCTCGGCAAGCTCGAAGCCGTCGGTCGTCGAGACAAGCGCCTGCAGCCGGGACTGCGCGACGTCGGTCAGCTCGAGCTTGTCGCGCGAGATGAGCAGGCAGTAGCTCTGCTCCGCCCCGCGTCCCACGCGCCCGCGCAGCTGATGCAGCTGCGCGAGTCCGAACCGGTCGGCTTCCTGCACGATCATGATCGTTGCGTTCGGCACGTCGACGCCCACCTCGATCACCGTCGTCGCCACGAGCACGTCGAGCTCGCCGGCCTTGAACTGCGCCATCACCTCGCGCCGCTCCGCCGTCTTCAACCGGCCGTGCAGCAACCCGACGCGGTAGTCCTTCAGCTCGGCGCGGCGCAGGCGGTCCGCCTCCTCCTCGGCGGCGCGGGCTAGACGCGTCTCGGACTGCTCGATCAGTGGGCACACGACGTAGGCCTGCCGTCCCGCGTCGAGATGCACGCACAGCCGCGCATAGGCCTCGGATGAGCGCTCGGCTCCCACCCACGCGGTGACGATCGGCTTGCGGCTCGCCGGGGGCTTCGCGATCTCGCTGACCGCGAGGTCGCCGTAGATCGTCAGGGCGAGTGTGCGCGGGATCGGCGTCGCCGTCATGTGCAGCACGTGTGGCGAACGGCCTTCGGCGAGCGCTGTTCGCTGCTCGACGCCGAAGCGGTGCTGCTCGTCGACGACGGCGACAGCAAGGTCGGCGAAATCGACCTCACGCTGGATGAGTGCGTGCGTCCCGACAGCGATCTGCGCGACGCCGTTCGCGATCTCGTCCCGGATCTTCTTCGACCCGACCGATCCCGTGAGGAGCACGCAGCGCACACCGAGTTGGGCACAGAGTGGCTCGAGCGTCAGGAAGTGCTGTTCGGCGAGCGTCTCGGTCGGCGCCATCAGCGCTCCCTGGCGCGCGTTCTCGACCGCACGCAGGAGCGCGTAGAGCGCGACCACGGTCTTCCCCGAGCCGACGTCGCCCTGCAGCAAGCGCTGCATCGGGACGGTGCGCGCGAGGTCGATGTCGATCTCCGCGACCGCCGACTCCTGGTGCTCGGTCAACGTGAACGGCAACACCTCGCGATATCTCGCGACCAGGTCGCCCGGTGTGGCGAGGGACGCCGCGACCGAATCGTCATCACGCGAACGCGCGACGACGATTTGCAGCGCGAGCAACTCGTCCAGCGCGAGCCGCCGCCGCGCCGTCTCGGCGTCGGCCTCGTCGCGTGGGAAGTGGAGGGCTGCGATCGCGTCGCGGCGCAGCGGCAAATCGAGCTCGGCCGGCAATGCATCCGGGAAGTCGCGCGCGTGCTCGGCGAGCGCTCCGCGCATCAACTCCCGCAACTTGGTCGACGGCACCTGTTCGCTCGCCGGATAGACGGGCGCAAAGTCAGCGGTCGCCCGCGCGGCGCCGACGTCGTAGCTCTTGACATCAAACCCATGGCGGCCGAGCTTGCCGCGCAGGCGCAACTGCGTCCCGGGCGTCAGCTTGTCCGCGAGCCACGGCTGGTTGAACCACGACGCACCAATCGCGCCGCTCGAGTCCTTGATGCGCGCCGTCACGATCGTGCGCCTGCCGCCGAGCCTGCGCGTACGAACGTCGACGACCTCGCCGGCGATCGCGACCTCGTCATCTCCCCAGAGCTGTGAGATCGCGATCTCGTCGACGGCGCTCTCATAACGGCGTGGCCGGTGGAGCATCAGGTCGCGCACGGTCCCGATGCCGAGTGCCCTCAGCCGCTTCGCGAGCGCTGCGCCGACACCGGGCAGCGTGTCGATGCCGCCCTCGAGCCGCTCAGGCCGCGCCCACGCGCGCGGGCGCGGCCAGCTGTGCTGGACCACGCCTGTGAAACCCGCGTGCATTCGGGTCATCGTCGCCACCGGGACCCACCATAGGACCCGGACCGGACGGCGACCTCAGCTTCCGGCACGCGCGTGAGCGGCACCTCCGAAGCTTACGAACGGCTGAGTGGGTAGCGGACGACGGCGTCGACGCCCCCGGTCGCACCGGGACGCAGCTCGATCGTCCCACCGTCGAGCTCGACGAGCCGTTTCGCGATCGCGAGGCCGAGGCCTGACCCGCTGCCTTTGCCGGCGCGCCAGAAACGATCGAACGCACGAGCGCGCTGGTCATCACTCAAACCAGGCCCGCCGTCGACGACGTGCAACTCCGCGCCGCCCGTGATGATCGTCACAGCTCCCCTGGGTGGAGTCGCGTCGATCGCATTCGAGAGAAGATTGTCAAGAACCTGTTCGACGCGCTCGGCTCCCGCGACGACGAGGGCGCCGCCACCGCTCGCAGACAGGCGAATGCCCTGCTCAGACGCGAGCGCGTCCCAGAGCTCCAGGCGCCGCGCCGCGACGTCTCGCAGGTCGAGCTCGCCGGCCGCCGACGGGGAGGTATCCGCCCTGGCGAGTGCGAGGAGTTCGTCCACGAGCCTCGCCAGCCGCTCGGCCTCTCCGAGTGCGCCGGTCGCATCGCCGTTTTCGAGTCGCAACCGCAGTGCGGTCAGCGGCGTGCGCAGCTCGTGCGATGCATCGGAGACGAACTGCTCCTGCGCGGTCACGAGTGCCTCGAGCTTCGCCGCAGTCCGGTTCAATACGCCGGCCAGTCGCCGGATCTCGGGCGGGCCATGCTCCTCGCTCGCCCGCGCCGTCAACTCTCCGGCGCCTACCCGTGCTGCCATCGACTCGAGGCGGCGCAATGGACGCGAGAACGACCGCGCCAGCAGGAGGCCGACTGCGGCGGCAGCTGCCAGGACGATGAGCCCGACGCCTCCGAGCGCGACGCGGTAGCGGTACACCCGATGGTCGAGCGTCGATGTGGGATAGGTGATCCGAACCGCACCGAAGACGCGTCCCGAGGATGCGACGGGCACGGCGACGTAGAGCAGCTTCCCTCCGAGCGTCTCGGACGCCCGGATGCCGGCCGCCGTGCGACCGCGGAGCGCAGCTGCGATCTCGGGCCGCGACGCAAAGAGCCGCTCGTGGGCGACGGTGGGATGAGAGTCGGCGATGCTGCGGCCGGCGCGGTCGACGATCACGATGCGGCCACCTGTCCGCGTGCGATACGAGACGGCGATGCGCTGGAGTGCGCCTGAGCGCCCACCAGCCTGCAGGGTGTCTTCGGCGAGCGACGCCGCCGCGTAAGCATCGCGTTCGATCTTGGCGGTCAGGTCCTGCCGTTCCGTGCGCGCCTCGACAATCGCCAGCGGCACCTCGAGTGCGAGGAGGACGACCATCGTGAGCGCGAGATAGCTCGCGAGCAGCCGCCGGCTCACGCGACCAGACGGAGGCCAATGCCACGCACGGTCTCGATCAGACGGGCGTCGCCGAGTTTGCGGCGCAGCGCCGCAACATGCACATCGACCGTCTTCGACGAGCCGTACCACGTCGTGTTCCAGACCTCCCGCAGAATCCGCTCGCGGCCCACGACAGCACCGGCGTCGCGCGCGAGCACGGTGAGCAAGTCGAATTCCTTGCCCGTCAGCTGCACCTCGTGACCGTTCACTGTGACGCGATGTGCTCGCTCGTCGATCCGAATCGCGCCTGCGACGATCTCCCCAGCCGCTTCCCGTCCGTTCGCGCTGCGCCGCATCACCGCGCGGATCCGCGCGATCAGCTCGCGCAATCCAAAGGGCTTCACCAGGTAGTCATCGGCTCCGAGCTCGAGGGCGACGACGCGGTCGACCTCTTCACCTCGGGCCGAGACCACGATGATCGGCACCGCAGACCGGGCGCGCAACTCACGGCAGACCACGAACCCATCGAGGTCGGGAAGCCGGAGATCGAGCAGGACAAGGTCGGGCTCAGCCGCAGCGAGCGCTGCTGCGCCCGTGTCCGCGCGATTGACCTCGAAGCCCTCGCGGCGGAGGCCCTCTGCGAGCGGTTCGGCGATCGAGTCGTCGTCTTCGACGAGGAGCAGTCTCACGATCACATCGTTCCACCGCGGCCCGTCCACCGCGTCCGTGATTAACCGAGTCTTTGCCAAACCTTCGCCCGGGCCTTGCCCGCCCCTTTCCAGCCGTCTCCTAGCTTGGCGCCATGAAACGTTTGCACGCACTCCTCATTGCGCTGGCACTCGGCATCGCCGTCGTCGCAGGCACTTTCGCGGCTCTCCGGACGACCCAGCTCGGGTCGAGGTCGGTCACGACGCGCGTCACGTCGGCACAGATCGCACGGCAAAATCGGGCGCTCTCGAAGGCCGAAGCGGCACTGCGCGCGGAGCTCCGACGCAAGCCGCCGGCTCTCGGTGCGCTTCCCGCGACCCGCGCAGCGGCTCCCGCACAGACCGTCATCTACCGCAGGCCCCCCGCGATCGTCCATGTCGTCCATCGCAGGGGCGGCGAGCATGGCGAGGTCGAGGGCGGCGAAGGGCGCGGCGGGCTCGATGACTAAGCAGCTCGCACGCCTCTACGTCCTCGTCGCGGGCGTCTTCGCGTTCTTCGTCTTCTGGGCCGGAGTCGCCGCGCACCCGTGGGCGGCGACTCCGGCCCAGGATCCGCGCGTTGCCGCGCTCGTTGCGCGCCAGCAGCAGGTGCAGCGGGATTCGATTCGCGTGAAACGCATCGTCGATGCACGCTGGGCTCGTTATCAGAAGCAAATCACGGCCCGAAATACGGCTGCAGCACAGCAGGTCACTGCCGTCGCGGCACAGCCCGCCGTGCGTGTGGTCAACCTCCCGCCGCTCGTCGTCACGAGAACGTCGTGATGAAACGCCACGAGTTCCGCGCCATGGGTTCCACGATCGAGCTCGTCATCGAGACCGACAACACACCCTCTGCAGTCGCGGCCTTCACCCGGGCGGAGGCCGAGTTCGAGCGCCTCGAGCAGATCATGTCGCGCTTCCGGCCAACCTCCGAGCTGTCGGAGCTGAACCGGCGCGGCGAGATCGAGGCGACGCAGGAGCTGGCCGAGGTCGTCGCGACCGCGGTCGCAGCGCGCGAATGGAGCAAGGGCCGCTTCGACCCGACCGTTCACGATGCGCTGATCGCAGCGGGGTACGACCGCACGTTCGACGACGTGGTGGACGACGACACCAGCCCCGCGGGCGTCCCCCGCGCCTGCGGTGGCGGTGTCCACCTGGACGGTCGGCACATCGAGCTCGATCCCGGTGTTCGGATCGATCTCGGCGGCATCGGCAAGGGCTTCGCGGCCGAACGTGTGGCCGCCCAACTCGCGCTGGTGGGCCCTTCCCTCGTCAGCGCCGGCGGGGACGTCGCGATCCGCGGCGTCCCCGCCGACGGGAGCTGGCCGATCGCGGTCGACTCGACACTCACACTTGGCCTCACCCGGGGCGGGCTCGCCACCTCGGGGCGCGACCGTCGTCGTTGGCGACATGCCGGTGTCGAGCAGCACCACTTGATCGACCCGTCAACCGGACTGCCATCCCGAACCGACCTCGTGCGAGTGACCGCGGTCGCCGCGGACACGGTGGAGGCGGAGGTACTGGCAAAGACGCTCTTTCTCGCCGGTAGCGCCGAGGCGGTCGCAGCCGACCGGCCTGCGGTCCTCGTCACCGAGGAAGGCCGGACACTCACGACTGGAGGGCTTTGATGCACCACGACCCGACGTTCTGGCTCCTCGCGCGTGCCGCCGGCCTGGCCGCGTACGCGCTGCTGACGCTCTCGATCCTCGCGGGCCTCGTCCTGAAGTCTCGCCCCTTTGCCCGGTTGAAGGCGGCGACGGTGACCGAGGTGCACAAGACCCTGGCACTCACGGGGCTTGGCGCACTTTGTCTGCATGCCGTCGCCCTCGTGCTCGACTCGACCGTGAAAGTAAGCCTCGTCGCCCTCGTCGTCCCGGGACTTGTCGCCTATCGTCCCGCCGCGGTCGCTGCCGGCGTGGTCGCGGGCTGGCTCCTTGCCATCGTCACCGCCTCGTTCTGGCTCCGTAAGCGCATCGGCATCCGCGCCTGGCGCCGGCTCCATTGGTTCACCTATGCCCTCTTCGGCCTCGCGACCGTGCACGGCATCACGGCCGGAACCGACGCGACGCAGCCGTGGGTTCGCGGTCTCTATCTCGGTGCGCTGGGATCGGTCGTTTCCGCCACCGCCTGGCGTGCACTCGTTCCCCCCGCCGCCCGCAGGGCGGTCTCGAAAGGAGCCACACAATGAGCAAGTACTGCATCTCGATCGACGCCTCACTCTGCAGCGGCTTCGGCGCGTGCGCGGATCTCGCGCCGGCTCTGTTCGCGCTCGCGCCTGGAGGAGTGGCGGCAACGGTGATCGCCGAGACCGATGATCCCACGGCTCTCGACGCGGCCGACGCGTGTCCAATGGGGGCGATTTCGGTGACGGAGGCCGCGGCGGCATGACCGGAACCGTGCTGATCGCCGGCGCCGGCCTCAGCGGCTCGCGATGTGCGGAGACGCTACGGGCCCGCGGCTGGGCCGGTCGTGTGCTTCTCGTCGGAGCGGAGCGGCATGCGCCATACGAGCGGCCCGCGCTGTCGAAGCAGTTGCTCGCGGGCGAGCGGGACGAGATCTCGCTCCGCCCCAATGCGTTCTGGGACGAGCAGCAGATCGACCTTGTGCTCGGAGAGCCCGTCGCACAAATCGATACGCAGCATCGCACGGCCACCGTCGGCGATGAGATCGTCGAGTGGGACGCTCTCGTACTCGCGACCGGCGTGCGCCCGCGTCGGCTCGCAGGGCCGCCCGGCGTCCATCACCTCCGAACCCTCGACGACGCCCTGGCACTCCGCGCCGAACTCGAGCCGAACACGCGCGTCGTTGTTGTCGGAGCCGGATTCGTCGGCGGCGAGGTCGCCTCGACGCTCGCCTCGCTCGTCGGCCAGGTGACCGTGATCGAGCCCGCGCGAACGCCGCTCGAACGGGTGCTCGGGCCTGAGGTCGGGACGCTGCTTGCAACCCGTTATCGGGCATACGGCGTCGACCTCCGCCTCGGGATCGGTGTCGATGGCTTCACGGGGGGTCATCGCGTCACCGGCGTTCGACTGTCCGACGGCAGCCTCCTCCCCTCCGACGTCGTCGTCGTCGGCATCGGCAGCGTCGCGAACGCAGTTGAGGTCGACGAGTGTGGCCGCTCAGCGACGCCGGGTGTGTTCGCCTGCGGCGACGTCGCCGCCTGGCGCCGCGACGGCCGACCACGTCGCGTCGAGCACTGGACGAGCGCGGCCGGACAAGCCCGCACGGTCGCGGCCGCGATCACCGGCGCCGACGAGCCCTACGTCGACGCCCCGTACTTCTGGTCAGACCAGTTCGGTCTGCGGCTGCAGCACGTAGGCCACGCCGAGACTTGGCATGCAGTCGCGCTCGACGGCGACGAACGCGGCTTCACCGCCCGGTACTACGATCGTGAGGGTTCAATGCTCGCTGCGCTCGCTGCGAATCGTACGTCCGAGGTCGCCTCGCTCCGCCGGGAGCTGGCGGCGTGAAGGTGGTCGTCGCTACGACCGCCGTCGTCCTGGCCGCTGCGGCCGCGGTCACGGTGCTCCTGCTCAACTACGGCGCCGATCGTCACGACCCGGTCGGCCGGCTCAGCCCGGTGGCCCAGCTTCCATCACGTTCGCCCGGAAGAACGTCCCGACTGCTCCCGCCGCCGACGACCACCGGCGAGCACGAAGGAGGCCAAGGCTCGGACGACTAGCCGTCCTCGCCGCCCTCGAACCAGAAGAAGCCGACGGTGCCGGGACCGGCATGCGTTCCGACGACCGCGCCGAGCGTCGTCGCAATCTCGATCCGGGCGTGCGGCCGTTCGTGCTCGACGAGCGTGCGCAGCGCCTCCATCCGCTCGGGTGCGGCGGCGTGCGCGATGCCGACCCTTAGCCTCGGCGAGTCGGTCGTCGTCGACACGAACAGCTCGCGAAACGCGGCGAACGCCTTCTGATTGCCGCGCACGCGCTTCAGGGGCACAACCTCGCCGTCGCGAATCGTCAGGATCGGCTTCACGTTCAGCAGATTGCCCGCCAGCGCGGCGGCGCGGCCGATGCGCCCGCCCTTCGCGAGGTACTCGAGCGTGTTGACGGTGAAGAGCAACTGGTGGCCCGCCTGGTAGCGCGCGATGAACGCGTCGATCTCCTCGTCGGTCGTCCCGCGCTCGAGGCGCTCCTGGACACCGATTGCGATCAGCGCGATCGAGGCGGAGACCGTGCGCGTGTCGATCACGCGCACGCGATCGCCGCCGAGTGTCTCGGCCGCCGCCTCGGCACTCGCGAACGTGCCGGAGAGCGTCGAGGAGATCTGCAGCGAGAGAATCCGCTCGTAGCTGCCGAGCTGTTCGTAGGTCGCGAGGAAATCGCCCGGGGTCGGCTGGGACGTCGTCGGCAGCTCGGCCGCGGTCTGCAACCGCGCGTAGAACTCAGCCGCGCTGATCTCGACGTAGTCGCGGTAGCTCTCGTCACCGAAACGCACATAGAGCGGAACGACGCGGAAGTTCGGGAACCGCTCCGGCGAGTCGGGAAAGTCCGCGGTGGAGTCGAGCACGACCGCGGTGTTCTCAGCGTTCAGCTTCACTGCCGGGCCGCCTCCTCGACCGCGGCGACGATCCGGTCGAAGTCCTGGTCCTTGGTCAAGCAGGCGACCGCGCCAGCCGCGAGAAGCTCCTCGATCTCGGTGGTCGTCACTGACGCGGTGAGACAGACGACCCGAGTGTCTGGCGCCGCCGCCAGCACGGAGCGCGTCGCCTCGGCGCCGTTCATCCCAGGCATCCGGTAATCCATCAGCACGACGTCGGGCGCAAGCTCTACACAGAGCCTCGCTGCCTCGTGGCCGGTCGCGACGCTGCCAACGACCTGGATCTCGTTGCGCATGCCGAAGAGCAGCTGCAGTGTCTCGCGAAAGGTGTCGTTGTCCTCGACGAGGACAACACGAATCGGGTCGCTCACAGAAAGAGCTTACGGGTTACCTGGGAGGCTTCCCCCGGCGGGCTCATTCCGCCGAGAGCAGCAGCGCGTAGTGCGGCTGACCGCCTGCATGCACGTCCAACTCGACGTCGGGGTGCTCGGCGGCCAGCTCGTCGAGCAGTGCGTCGAGCGGCTGCGGGTCCTCGCCGGTCAGCAGCGTCAGGACACCGCGAGGCTCGGCGAGCAGACGCTCGAGCACCGCGTGCGCGACCTCGTCGAACGTGTCACCGCCGGCAACCGGGTGGCCGTCTGCGAGCCCCAGCCACTTTCCCTTGCGAACCGCGACGCCGTTCAGCTCGACGTCGCGCGATGCGATCGTCACGGCGCCGGTTGCGACCGACTCGATCGCCTCCCGCATCTCGGCGGCGTTTGCCTCGGCATCGCGCGTCGCATCGAACGCTACGAGCGCCGCGAGCCCCGCCTGCAGCGACGTCGTCGGGACGACGCGGACAGTCTTCGACGAGTGGTCGGCGGCCTGCTCGGCGCTCATGATCACGTTGCCGTTGTTCGGCAGCACGACGACCTCGGAAGCCTGCACCGCCTCGATCGCAGCCAGCAGATCGGCGGTTGACGGATTCATCGTGCGGCCGCCGTCGACGACCACCGCGTTGAAGCTCTGGATCAGCTCTCGGTTGCCCTCACCAGCCGCCACCGCGACAACCGCTGACGTGTCGACGACGGTCGCCTCGGCGGGCACCGCGTGCAGGAGACGCTCCTCGCGCTCGAGCGTCTGCTCGTGCATGTTCGCGATCTCGACCCCGCCGATCGCGCCCCGCGCGACCCCGAGGGACAACGCGCGTCCCGGATCGTCGGTGTGGACGTGCACCTTCAGGGCGCTCGGGTCGCCAACGACGAGCAGCGAGTCGCCGATCTGCTCCAGCTCGCCCTCGAGCGCCGCGGCGTCGAGATCCTCGCCTTCGACGACGAAGACCGTGCAGTAGCGATAGCGCGAAAGCTCCTGGTGAATCGCTTCGATGCCGGCCTCGCCGTGGTCGTGCTCGGGCATCTCTGCAAGCGGTTCACCGCTCAGCGCGGCTGCAATCCCACGCACGATCTCGACGAGGCCCGCAGCGCCCGCGTCGACCACACCGGCCTCCCTCAGCACCGGCAGCATCTCGCGCGTCTTCACGACGGTCGCGTCGCCGGCCGCGATGATGCTCTCGAGGTCCGGCTTCTTCTCGGCGGCGTCGGCCATCGCGCGAATCGCGGTCAGCATCGTGCCCTCGACCGGCTTCTTCACCGCCCGGTAGGCGGCGTCGCTTGCCGACCGGAACGCCTTCGCGAGGTCGTCGCTCGCGGCGAGCGACTCGGTCGCCCCGCGGATGATCTGCGACAGGATCACGCCCGAATTGCCGCGCGCACCCATCAGCGCGGCACGCGAGACCTCCTTCGCGAGCGCCGCCCGGTCGTCGGTCCCCTCGCCGTCGAGTGATTCCGCGATCTCGCGCACTGTCAACGTCAGATTGGTACCCGTGTCGCCGTCCGGGACCGGATAGACGTTCAGGTCGTCGATGCGACCGCGGTTCGCTTCGATCGCCGCGCGCGCGCCGTTCACGAGCTCGCGCACGCGCTTCCTCATGCGCTCTGCCGCACGCGCTGGATGACAACCTCGACGGCCGCGACCCCGAGACCCGTCAGGCGCTCGACGTCGTAGCCCACCTGCGAGCGAATCGTCGACGCAACCTCGGCGAGGTTCAGTCCATGCTCGACGACGACGTGCAGCTCGATCCGAACCGCCGCGGGGCCGCCCTCGACGCTGATCCCGTCGCGGCGCAGGATGCGTCCGACCCGCGTGCCGGCGGAGATCCCGACGACGCCATAACAGCCCAGAGCGGTCTCGGCGACGATCTCCGCCACCGCATCGCGCGAGATAGTGAGCCGCCCCTCGGGAAGGTCCTGCGTCAGGTCATCCGCCACGGCAGCTGATTAGACCCGAAAACCGGCGACGAAGGTTGCGTGAGTGCGGCGGGGGAGCTGCTAGACGGCCTTCTGCACCTTGTTGCCCTTGAGGCAACGGGTGCAGACGTACGCGCGGGTGGGCGAGCCCTTCAGCAGCACGCGAACGCGCTGCAGATTCGGGTCGAAGCGGCGCCTTGTCGCAACCATCGAATGTGACCGATGGTTCCCGAAGGACGGCTTCTTGCCACAGATTGCGCAGACCTTGCTCATCGCGGGCGGGATTGTAGCGGGTGCCCGCCGGTCACGGCTCCGCGGTCACTGCCGGGCGCTCGCCCGCAGGCGGGCGAACAGGTCGGCCATCTCGAGCGCCGAGCGGGCGGCCTCGGCCGCCTTGTCGATCCGTGCCTCCGCCTGCTCGACGTCGTCGACCGTGAGCACGCCGAAGGCGACCGGCACGCCGGTCTCGATCCCGGCGAGCTGCAGGCCCGACGCGCACTCGGCCGCCACATACTCGAAGTGCGGGGTCCCCCCGCGCACGATCGCGCCGAGCGCGACGATGCAGGCGTAGCGCCGTGTCTTCGCAAGCGCCATCGCGGCGAGCGGCAACTCGAACGCGCCGGGCACAGGCATCACCGTGATCGCATCCTGCGCAACGCCGGCGCTGATCAACGCGTCGAGCGCGCTTGCGAGCATCCTGTTGGTGATGCCGCCGTTGAAGCGCGAGACGACGACGCCGACAGACCGGCGGTTGCCGAGCGGCGTGCCCTCGAGCACCGTGTAGCCGTCCGGCACGTCGACCTCGCCGCGCACATGCTCGACGCTCGCGCCGTCGGGCAGGGACTCCTCGATCTCGGCCGCCGACTCCGCGGCGGGCCAGCCCTCGAACGGGTCGCCCGGCCGCTCATCGGTGTCCTCGGTGACGACGGGCTCTTCGGCCGGGACCTCGGCCGGGTCGGCGACTTCGGAAGCCGGCTGCTCCTCGGCGGTCGTCACGGGCTCGGCCGTCGCCGCGTCTGTCGGGCTGACGGGCGGCTGCTGGTCGTCGGTCTCGCTCACTCGGCCTCCGGTTCGTAATCGAGGTTCTTCAGATCCTGATGGTGCAGGCGGTGCCCGAGCTTATCCCGCTTGGTTGCGAGATAGCGCTCGTTCTCGCTTCCGGGGCTCACCTCGATCGGCACCTGCTCGACGACCGTCAAGCCGAACCCGTCGATCCCGACGAGCTTCTTCGGGTTGTTGGTGAGGATGCGGATTGTCGACAGGCCGAGGTCGGCGAGAATCTGGTTGCCGATTCCGTAGTCGCGCGCGTCGGCGGGAAAACCGAGCTCGAGGTTGGCCTCGACGGTGTCGAATCCCTGCTCCTGGAGCTCGTAGGCGCGCAGCTTGTTCAGCAGTCCGATGCCTCGCCCTTCTTGCGCCATGTAGAGCAGCACGCCGCTGCCTTCGCCGTCGATCTGCGCGAGCGCCTGCTCGAGCTGCTCACCGCAGTCGCAGCGCAGCGAGTGGAAGACATCGCCGGTGAGGCACTCGGAGTGGACACGGACGAGCACGTTCTCGGCGCCGTCGACGTCACCCTTCACGAGCGCGACGTGCGTCTTCCCGTTCAGCTTCTCGCGGAAGGCGACCGCGGTGAACTCGCCGAATTCGGTCGGCAGCCGCACGGCCGCCCCGCGCTCGACGAGCTTCTCGTGACGGCGGCGGTACTCGACGAGATCAGCAACGGTGATCATCTTCAGGCCGTGGCGCTCGCAGTAGCCGACCAGGTCGGAGACGCGGGCCATCGTGCCGTCGTCGTTCATGATCTCGCACACGACGCCGGACGGGTTCAGCCCCGCGAGGCGCGCGAGATCGACGGCAGCTTCGGTTTGGCCGATGCGCTCGAGCACCCCGCCGGGCTTGGCGCGAAGCGGGAAGACATGCCCTGGCTGCACGAGATCGTGCGGTGTCGACTCGGAGTGGATCGCAACCTGGATCGTGTGGCTGCGGTCGGCGGCCGAGATCCCGGTCGTCACGCCCTCGCGTGCTTCGACCGAGACCGTGAATGCGGTGCCGAGCGGCGCCTCGTTGTGGTCGGTCATCGGGCGCAGGCCGAGCTGGTCGGCGCGCTCCTCGGTGATGCAGAGACAGACAAGGCCTCGAGCGTGCGTGGCCATGAAGTTGATCGCGTCGGGCGTCGCGAACTGCGCCGCGATCGTCAGGTCACCCTCGTTCTCACGGTCCTCGTCGTCGACGACGACGACCATGCGGCCCTCGCGAATGTCCTCGATCGCAGCCTCGACGGTGGCGAATGGAGTGGTCACAGCCATCGCCGAAGGCTAGACGTTGACGAGCTTCTCGACGTATTTGGCGAGGACGTCGACCTCGACGTTCACGAGCGAGCCGTCGCGCAAGCCGTCGAGATTCGTCGCAGCGAGCGTGTGTGGGATGAGCGCGACGGCGAAGCCGCCCTCGTCGGCGGCCGCGACCGTCAGGCTGACGCCCTGCACGGAGACGGAGCCCTTCTCGACGATGTAGCGCAGCAACTCGGGCGCGAGATCGAACCAGAGCCGCCTCCCGTCGCCTTCGGGCTCCACGCTGCGCACGGAGCCGACGCCGTCGACGTGGCCCTGAACATAGTGGCCGCCGAGCGGCTCTCCGGCGCGAAGGGCAGGCTCGAGGTTGACCCTCGACCCCGGCTCGAGGGTTGCGAGAGCCGTGCGGTCGAGCGTCTCGGGCACCGCGTCGAACGCCAGTGTCTCCTCGGTGCGGACGACAACCGTGAGGCACACGCCGTCGATCGAGATCGAGTCGCCCGGGCCCGCGTCGTGCGCGGTTGCCGGCGCCTGGAGCACGAGCCGTACACCCGCGTCGCCGCCCTCCAACGAGACGACGAGGCCGACTTCGCGAACGAGTCCGGTGAACACGCCGCCACGGTACCGACGGACGGAGGTGGCATGGCCGGCGCCGCCACGGCGGGTGCCAGGCACCAACGCGAGACTGTGAATCTTCATCCACAGAAGCGGGCGACCCCTGCAGGAGAGCCATTCCCGGGGGGACGCGTCCGGTGCCAGGCACCAGTACGATAGCGTGACGATTTGTCCACCCGCGTGCGGAGCCCGCGGCGCGTCAGTCGCCGTAGACGAGCGTCTCGACCGTCTCGCGGACGAGCACCTCGAGCTGGCCGCGCTCGCCGGGAACCGCGGTTCCGAGCTCGACGAGCAGCTCGCGCACGGCCTCGCGGCCCGCCGGGGCGAGCTCGTCGGTTCCGATCAGCTCGACCTTGCGGCGCAGCTCGTCGTTCCCGAGCTGGCGGGTCAGCCAGTGGCTCAGGTGGGTGACGAGCTGATCGTCGGCGCGCTGGGTATCAGGGCTCGTGGACATACGCTTCGAGAAGCACGTCGTCGCCGACCCTCGTGGCCGCTGGGCGCGACAGCGTGCGAGGCGAGGGTAGCGCAGCGAGCACCGACGGCCCCACGCCGACGAGCCGCGGCGCGATGAACAGCAATACCTTGTCGATCAGGTCGGCAGCGAGAAACGCCGCGGCGAGTGTCGGCCCGCCTTCGAGGAGGAGCGACTGCACCCCCTCTGCGCCGAGGGCGCGAAGCTCCTCGTCGAGTGGCCCGCTGCGCACCTCGAGGTCGAGTTCTTCGGGCAGCGAGCCGCGCGCGAAGACGAGTCGCCGCGGCTGCCCACGGGGCGTCTCGACGTCACGGGCATCGAGCCGCGGCCGGTCGGCCCGCGCGGTGCCTGCACCGACCGCCACCGCGTCCACTTCAGCGCGAAGCTCATGCACCCGCTGCCGGCTCGCCTCACCCGTCACCCACCGCTCACCAGGCACGGTCACGCGGCCGTCGAGGGTCATCGCCGCCTTGTAGATCACGAACGGACGCCTTTCGACCACCCAGGTGCGCCAGGCCTCTTCGAGCGCGCGCGCCTCCGGAGCGTCGATCTCCTCGACGTCGACACCGGCGGCGCGCAGCACCTCGGCCCCACCCGCTGCTTCGGGATTCGGGTCGCGGGCGCCGACGACGACCCGCTCGACCCCGGCCGCGAGGATCGCATCGGTGCACGGTGGCGTCGTGCCGTGATGGGAACACGGCTCAAGGGAGACGTAAAGGGTGCTGCCGCGCGCTACCTCACCCGCAGCGTCGAGCACGACCCGCTCGGCGTGCCGGCCCGCAGCCTCCGTCACGCCTTCGGCCACCACCTCGCCGTCTCGAACGAGGACAGCCCCGACCGTCGGCTTCGGGTACGCCCGGTGGCGCGCGGCTCGCGCAAGCTCGACCGCCCGCGCGAGCGTCACGCGAGCGCTTGCACGAGCTGCTGGTACGCGACCGCGATGTCGTCGTGGCCGAAGATCGCCGAGGCGGCGACGAGCAGCGTCGCGCCCGCATCGTGTGCCGCGCGGATATTGGCGGCCGACACGCCACCGTCGACCTGGATGAGGACGTCCGGCGCGAGCGCGACGCGGAGGCGCCGGAGCCGGTCGTACGAATCCTCGCGGAACGGCTGGCCGGAGTAGCCGGGGTGGATCGACATGCAGAGCACGAGATCGGCGTCTCGAGCGTCGGCGGCAACCTCCTCGGGCTCGCTCTCGGGGTTGAAGGCGACGCCTGCCTGAAGCCCGTGCTCCCGCGCCGCGCGAATCGTCGCAGCCACGTCGTCGACGGCCTCCACATGGAACGTCACGCTGTCGCCGCCGGCGGCCGCAACCGCCTCGAAGTACTTGGCCGGCCTCTCCACCATCAGGTGCACGTCGATCGCAGCGCCGTGCTCGTGGATGAGCGGCGAGATCGATTGCAGCACGATCGGCCCCATCGTGATCGGCTCGACGAAATGCCCGTCACCGACGTCGAAATGGAAGACCCGACAACCGGCCTGCAGGAGCTCCTCGACCTGGGCCCCGAGATTGGCGAAATCGGCGCCGTACAGCGACGGCTCGATCTCGAACGGACGGGTCGAATCGCTCCAGTTCATCCTGGCGATGTTATGACCTCAAGCGGGCGATGAAGAACCCTGAGGTGTTGTCGCGGTCGGGACGCGTCAGCAGGAACTCCGGACGACGTGAATGCGCGTACTGCGGCCAATCGAGGCCGAGTGGCTCGACCTCGAGGCCCGACGCGTCGACGACAGCCTCGTTCTCGTCCGCGTTCAGCGTGCAGACCGAGTAGACGATCGTCCCGCCGGGCTTCACGCGCTCGGCCGCCGCCTGCAGCAACTCGAGCTGCAGCTCCGGCAGCGGCCGCGCACGCCAGCGCAGGTCGGGGCGGCGGGCGAGCACACCGAGGCCGGAGCACGGAGCGTCGACGAGCGCACGATCGAAGTCGCGCTCGTCGAGCTCGCGCAGGTCGGCCTGAACGACGCGCACGTTAGGCGGCATCTCCTCCGCCATCGCCCGCGCGCGCCCGGGGTTGATCTCGACGGCAGTCACCTCACCGGCGAGCATCTCCGACTTGCCGCCCGGCGCCGCGCAACCGTCGAGGATCCGCTCACCCGGTCGCGCGCCGACGACGATCGCAGCAAGCTGCGAGGCCCGGCTCATCGGCCGCATCCGCTCCGGGTCGACGTGCTCGACGGTGTACGCGCCCGGCACGTCGGTGGGCGTGCCGACCGGCTCCGCCGAGCGCACCTCGAGCGCCGGCCGCTCGTTCTGGGCGCGCATCAACGCAAGCGCGTCCTCCCGGCCGAAGTCGCGCTCCCAGATCTCGGCGATCCAGTCGGGATACGAATGCTTCAGCGCGCCCTCCGGAAGCGAGGCGACGAGCCCGTTCAGCCCCGTCGCAAGCCGGCGCATCACCGCGTTCGTGAACGGCACGGCGCGCTCGCGGCGCGCGGCTCGCACGAGTTCAACGGCATCGTCGGTGACGGCGTGGACCGCCTGATCGGTCCAGGCGAGCTGGTAGGCGCCGAGTCGCAGCGCCGCGATGACGGGTGGGTCGAGCTTGCGTACCGGTCGCTTGCCGAGCTGCTCGATGCCGAAGTCGATCGTCCGTGCACGCTGAACGGTCCCGTACGCGAGTCGCTGCGCGAGTGCGCGGTCGCGGTCGTCGAGGCCCTCGACCGCTGCCGCGAGTGCACGGTCGGCGTACGCGTCGTCCTCGAACACGCGGCGGACCACTTCGAAGGCTGCACGCCTCGCAGGCGCGATCAACGCAACCCGCGCAGATACTCGTCGTAGCTCATCCGGTTGCGACCCTCGGGCTGAACGAGCTCAGGCACGAAGCGTCCTTCCTCCAGGCGCGCGCGCCAGATCGTCACGCGGCGGCCGTTCAAGGTCGCCCACGCCCCGATGTGCGGCGAGAGCGCCCGGACACGGCGCCAGGCGTCGTCGGGATCGTCGAGATGGAGCTCACGGTCGGCGGGCGCGATCTTCTCCGCGTAGGTTGCGCCCTCGCTCGCCTGCGGCTCGAAGGACGGCGCGGGCAACACCCGGTCGAGCAGGCGTACCGCGACCTCGGCGGCTCGCGCATAGACCTCACCGGCGTCGAGCGCGTCGAGCTCGAACGCCTCCTGCGCCGCAACCGGGCCTGCGTCGAGCGCCTCGACCGTCTGGTGAATCGTCACGCCGGTCTGCTCGTCCCCCGCGAGAATCGCGCGCTCGACCGGCGCAGCCCCGCGCCATCTCGGGAGCAGCGAAGGATGGACGTTCAGCCACAGCGTTCGCTCGAGCAGCCGCGGCGGGATGTAGAGCCCATACGCGCAGACCACGATCGCCTCGGGAACCTCGGCCGGCAGCTCGGGCTTCTCGGGTTGCTGCACGGCAATGCCAAGCCGCTCGGCCGCTTCCTTCGCAGGCTGCGGCGCGAGCTTGCGTCCGCGGCCGCGCCTCGCGTCGGGCCGGGTGAGCAGCCACGCGATCTCGTTCGTCGCGGCCAGCCGTTCGAGCACGTCGGCTCCAAGCGGCGCCGTGGCGGCGACGCCGATTCTCAACGGAGAACGACGCGCGGCCGCAGCGTCGCGAGCGCTTCCTTGCGGTGCGCGTCGTCCGTGCGGTCGATGATCAAGACGCCGTCCAGATGGTCGAGCTCGTGCTGCACGATCCGGGCTGCGTAGGCGTCGAGCTCGAGCCGGACGTCGGCACCGTGCTCGTCCTTGCCCTCGAGGGTCAGGGTCGTCGCGCGCTCGACGGGAACGCGCACGCCTTGCAGCGAGAGGCAGCCCTCTTCGTCGAGCTCGGTCTCGCTTCCGCGCTCGACGATCACCGGATTCACGATTGCGCGTGGGCCGTCCTCGTCCGGTGCGAACACGAACAGCCGCCGGAGCACGCCGACCTGCGTGGCCGCCAGCCCGACGCCCTGCGCGTCGTCCATCAGGACGATCATGCGCTCGACGAGGCGACGCAGGTCGTCGTCGAAGTCGGTCACCTCGTTCGCGACGAGCCGCAACGCGCTGTCGGGGTACTGCCGCACCTGCGCGAGGGCGAGGCGACGGCGGGCGTCGGCCTCCGCCTCGGCGCGCACATCATCGGCCAAGGCCTCGTCGCCGTGGCCGTGGTCGTGGTCGTGCTCGTCGTGGTCGTGATCGTGCGTCACAGGCGGTGCAGTGTAGTTACCGGGCCGGGAAGCGTTCGAGGATCCAACGCGCGTCGAGGGGCTCGCGCCAGTAGGGCTTGCCACCGACGTGCACGAAGTCGCGGGTCTTCGGATCCATGGCGAGCCGCGCCTCGATCGGATACCAGCGGTTGTGTCGATCGATCAGGTCGTTGACGGCGCCGAAGTCCCATTGCGACGCGACGCGGCGCCAGCCGGCCGGGTCATCCGCGTGCTCCGCGTAGGCCTCGGCAAGCCGGACGAGCTGAGCGTCTGTCTCGGTCTCGATCAGGCGAAGGCGCTGCATGTAGGGCAGCGGGCCGCCGAGTGAGGCGAGGTAGTTGTCGGCCTCGGCCCGGAAGTTGCGAATGCGCCGCCGCAGACGCTTGCCGACGAGCGGATTGAGGTCGCGGTCGGCCTCAAGGCGCTCTCGCTCACGCTGCGACGGCGGGGTGACGTCGCGAATCCCCCACTCGCCCAGGAGGTCTTCGGGCCGGCGCTGCTTCACGCCGCCATGGTGCCAGCGGGAAGTTCTCTCAGGATGTCGTTCGACACGACGCTCATCCTGAGAGAGCTTCCAACCTCAGAGGCTCTGCGGATCCACGTCCACGACCGCCGTCAGCTTCGCGCGCCGCATCGCGGGTGCGGCCGCGGCGAGGAGGCGCGCCGCCTGCGAGGCGATGCGCCGGGGGTGTTCCGTCTTCGCGACGAGCTGCGCCCGGTAGCGCCCGCGGAGCCGCAGCTGCGGCGCAGGCCCGAGCAGCTCGGCGCCGCTGATTCCGGCCTTCAACTCGGCAAGCGCCTGCATGACCGGCTCGAGCTCGGGACCGGTGACGACAATCCGCACGAGATGGGCGAACGGCGGGTAGCCGAGCGCGCAGCGCCGGTCGAGCTCCTCGGCGAGGAACCGCCCGACGTCGTGACGCGCCGCGTGCGAGATGGTGCGCGAGTCGGGTTGAAACGTCTGCACGATCACCCGCCCCGGCGCGTCGCGGCCGCTGCGACCCGCGAGCTGGGTGATGAGCTGAAACGTGCGCTCCTCGGCGCGGAAGTCCGGCATCGCGAGGCCGGTGTCGGCGTCGATCACTGCCGCGAGCTCGATGCCGGCGAAATGGTGGCCCTTGGCAACCATCTGCGTCCCGAGAAGGATCGCCGATTGCGCATCGCGGAACCGGCGGAGCGACTCGGCCATCTGCTCGGGCTTCGCGACGGCATCCGCGTCGAGCCGGATCAACTCGAGCTCCGGCAGCTCCCGCTGGAGCTCCCGCTCGAGCTTCTGCGTCCCGGCGCCCAGGCGCGCGAGGTCGGGCGATTCGCACACGGGGCAGTTGGCAGGCGCAGGCTCGCCGTGCCCGCAGTGGTGACAACGGAGGGCCGATTCGCCGTGCAGCACGAGCGCGACGTCGCAGTTCGGGCAGCGGATCGTTGTCCCGCAGGCGCGGCAGTGCATGGCCGGCGCAATCCCGCGCCGGTTCAGCAGGAGGATTGCCTTGCCACGATTCTCCGCGACGACGCGCAACGCGGAGAGAAGCGGCGCCGACAAGGGGTATCCAGCCTCGCGACGCAGATCGACGACCGTGACCGGGGGCAGCGACGCCCCGATCCGCCCGCCGAGCTCCAGCCGCTCCAGTGCCGCCCAGCTCTCGGGCCGCGGGGTCGCCGAGCCGTACACGGCGACCGCTCCCTCGAGCGCGGCGCGTTTCGCCGCGACAGTACGGGCGTCATACCGCGGGTCGGAGTCCTGTTTGTACGACGCGTCATGCTCCTCGTCGACGACGATCAGCCCGAGGCCGCGCAGCGGCGCGAAGATCGCCGAGCGCGCGCCGACCACGATCCGCGCCTCGCCGCTCGCGATTCGTGCGCGCTCGTCGCGCCGCTCTGCGTCGGTAAGCGCGGAGTGCAAGATCGCGATCTGCTCGCCGAACCGCTGCCGGAAACGCCCGACCGTCTGCGGGGCGAGCGCGATCTCAGGCACGAGCACGATCGCGCCGAGCCCGCGGGCGAGGGCGGCCGCGCACGCCTGCAGATAGACCTCGGTCTTCCCGGATCCGGTCGCGCCGTACAGCAGCAGATTGCCCGTGCCGGCATCCATTGCCGCGACGATCCGGCTGACGGCGGCGATCTGCGGCTCTGACAGCTGCAGCGGCTCGGCCTCGCCGCCAAGCGCCTGCCGCTCGGCGGGCGGCGCCTGCTCCTTGCGC
>JBAQHS010000273.1:0-16986 GCA_049288455.1 Gaiellaceae bacterium
AGCGCTGCGTTCGAGACCCTGCGCGTCTACGCCGGCCGGCCGTTCCTCCTCGATCGACACCTCGAGCGACTCGGGCAGTCGGCGCGGGCGCTCGGCTTGCCTGCGCCGGACGGTGCGGGCGACCTCGTCGAGCTCGTTGTCGCCGTGGCACCGGCCGACCACGTCCTGCGGCTCTACCGCTCCGGCGAGGCGCTTGTCGCGACCGCGGCGGCACTGCCTCCCGGCCTCGACGAGCTGCGCGCCCGCGGGCTCGCGCTGAACGTCTTCGAGCACGAGCCCCCGCAGCTCCTCGCCGGCGTCAAGTCGACGAGTTACGCGCATGCATTCGCGGCGCGCCGTGCCGCCGAGGCCGCCGGCGCCGACGACGCCCTTTTCGTTGCCGCGGGCCGCGTGCTCGAGTGTGCGACTGCGAACATCTGGTGGGTAACGGGCGAGGTGCTGCACACCCCGGCAGCCGGCCCAGGCGTCCTCCCGGGCGTCACACGCAGCCTTCTGCTCGAGCTCGCGGGCGGCGCCGAGGACGGGCACGGCCTCGACGACCTGCTCTCCGCCGACGAGGCCTTTGCGACCTCCTCGATCCGCGAGGTCATGCCCGTCACCTCGGTCGCGGGCCGTCCCATCGGGAACGGCCGTCCGGGGCCGTGTGCGGCGCGGCTGCAGGCCGCTCTGCGGCTACGCTCCTTGGCGTGAGCGAGGAGAAAGTTCGGCTCGGCGGCATGGCGCTCTCGAACGGCGTGCTCGTCCACGGCCCGCGCGCCTGGGCCTGCGCCGTGCGCACGGCCGACGGGGAGCTGAAGGTAGTCGCCCGGCGGAAAGGGCTACGGGCGGCAGACGTCACGAATCCGCTCCTGCGCGGCCCGGCGCGAATCGCCGAGGTGTTCGCGCTTCTGCCCCAGGTGAAGCGCGCGTTGCCCGAGGCGCGGCTGCCGATGGAGCGCCCGCGCGTGCTCGCGACGATGGTCGGCAGTGCAGCCGTCCTGCAGGGCTTGCGCCGCTCGACCCTGCGGCCGTTCGCGCGTGAGCTCGTGACCGGTTTGCTCTCCCTCGCTCCTGCCGCGCTTGCGCTTCGCGGCGGCGAGCTGGCGGCCTACCACGGGGCCGAGCACATGTCGATCGGCTCCTACGAGCATGGTGCGTCACGGCCGAAGGAACACGAACGCTGCGGTTCGCATCTCGTCGGGCCGCTTTTGCTGACGACTGCGGCCGGGAACCTGATGGCGGAGCGGACGCCCGAGCGCGCGCGGCCGGCGGCGAAGCTGGTGGCGACGGTCGGTGCGCTCGCCGCGTCGACCGAGATCTTCGGCTGGATGACGCGGCACCCGGAGCATCCGCTCTCGCGGGCGCTCGCGAAGCCCGGCCATGAGCTGCAGCACCGGCTCGGGACGCGCGAGCCGAGCGCCGAGCAGCTCGAAGTGGCAGAGGCTGCGCTGCAGGCATGCCTCGCACTTGAGTCCACTGGGCTCCAGTCTGCGGAGTGAAAGCGGTCGAATGACGAGCACGCGGCGCCGGCTTGATCCCGAGATCTTCGATCTCCCGGTCGAGAAGATGCGCGCCGGCTGGTACACCGACGCGTACTTCAACCACACGAGAGCGACGCTGCGCTACGACGGCCGGCGGCCGAACGTCCTCATGCAGGTCTTCCAGAAGAGGCATGCCTACCTCGGTGGTATGGACGAGGCGCTCGCAATCCTGAAGTTGTGCGCCGATGACTGGGACGCGCTGACGGTGCACGCGCTCTACGACGGTGACGTGATCGAGCCACACGAGACCGTGTTGACGATCGAAGGGGACTACACGACGTTCGCGCACCTCGAGACCGTGTACCTCGGAACGCTTGCACGGCGGACGCTGATCACGACGAATGTCGTCAACGTGCTCGAGGCCGCGGGTGGCAAGCCGGTGATCTTCATGCCGGCCCGTCACGACCACCATCGCGTGCAGACCGGCGACGGGTACGCGGCGTACGTCGCGGGCCAGATCGTCGGCGCGCCCGTCGGTGTGACGACCGAAGAGCAGGCGTCGTGGTGGGGCGGAAGCGGCCTCGGCACCGTGCCGCACGCCTTGATCGCCGCCTACGCCGGCGACACCGTCGCCGCGGCGAAGCACTTCGCCGACTGGGCGCCGCCCGACATGAACGTCACCGTGCTCGTCGATTTCGAGAACGACTCCGTGCGGACGGCACTCGAGGTCGCCGAGGCTCTCGGGCCCCGGCTGTGGGGCGTTCGGCTGGACACGTCGGAGTCACTCGTCGACCGGTCGTTGTGGGAGGAGATGGGCGACTTCCGGCCCACGGGCGTCAATCCGCGGCTCGTCTCGAACGTCCGCGAGGCGCTCGACGCGCGCGGCTTCGGCGACGTGAGGATCGTCGTCTCGGGCGGCTTTACGGTCGAGAAGATCCGCGAGTTCGAGGAGGCGGAGGTCCCCGTCGACGCCTACGGTGTCGGCTCGTCGCTCATTCGCGGATCGAACGACTTCACCGGCGACATCGTGCTCACCGACGGCCAGCCGTCGGCGAAGGTCGGGCGCCACTACCGCTCGAACCCGCGGCTCGAGCTCGTGTCGTGAGCCGCATCCTCTGGGATGTCGACACGCAGGTCGACTTCGTGCACGCCGCGGGCAAGCTCGCCGTTCCGGATGCCGAGAGCGCCGTCCCGGCGATGGCGCTGCTCGTCGCCGCCGCGCGGTCGGCCGGGATCCCGCACGTCGCGTCGGCCGACGACCACGAACTGACCGACTCGGAGATCTCCGAAGCACCCGATTTTCTCACGACGTATCCGCCGCACTGCCTCCGCGGCACGCGCGGCGCCGCGAAGATCAGCGAGACCGAGCAGGTCGATCCCGTGCCACTCGCCCTCACCGACGTCCCGGCTAGGTGGCTGCGCGGCAGGGAGTTCCTCCTGCTGAAGAAGAGCTTCGACGTCTTCACCAACCCGAACGCCGACCGCCTCCTCGAGCTGCTCGACCCCTCCGAGGTGATCCTCTTCGGCGTCGCCACCGACGTCTGCAACGACGCGGCCGTTCGCGGCCTCGTTGCCCGTGGCCGCTCCGTCACCTTCGTCGAGGAGGCATCGCGCGGCCTTGACGAGGCCCGCACACGCGCCTGTATCGCCTCGTGGCGCGAGAACGGCGTCCGGTTCGCCTCCCTCGAAGAGGTCGTCGCCGGGCTTTAGGAAAGCCGCTTCGCTGTCGAAAGAAACCCGATGGTTCTCGCCGCCGGGTTCATGACGAACGTCGCACTGTGGCTGCCGGTCGCGTTTCTCGTCCTCATGTGCGCCATCGTCTTCCTGCTCTGGAAGACGGTGCGCCTGATGCCACGCGTGAAGCCGACCGAGATCACCCCCGGCTCCGCATCGTCGGTCACCTGGGCCGATGTCGCCGGCCTGGACGAGGCGAAAGAGGAGCTGCAGGAGATCGTCGACTTCCTTCGCGAACCGGGCCGGTTCGAAGCGCTCGGCGCACGCGTGCCGAAGGGCATTCTCTTTCACGGGCCGCCCGGGACCGGCAAGACCCTCGCCGCGAAGGCGGTAGCGAACGAATCCGGCGCGCGCTTCTACGCACAAAGCGCTTCGGCCTTCGTCGAGATGTTCGCGGGCCTCGGTGCAGCGCGCATTCGCAAGCTCTTCGCCGAGGCGCGGAAGAACGCGCCGTCAATCGTCTTCATCGACGAGCTCGACGCGGTCGGCCAGGCACGCAGCGGCTCGTCGGTCAATCGCGAGCAGGATCAGACGCTGAACCAGCTGCTCGTCGAGCTCGATGGCTTCGGCCCGCGCGACCAGGTCGTCGTGATGGGCGCATCGAACCGCCTGCAGGATCTCGACCCCGCGTTGCTTCGTCCGGGCCGCTTCGACCGGCAGGTGTTGATCAGCCCGCCCGATCTGAAGGGACGCCGCGCGATCCTCGATGTCCACACCCGCGGCAAGCCGCTCGGCGCCGATGTCAATCTCGACGGGGTCGCACGTCAGACCGCAGGCCTCACCGGAGCGGACTTGCAGAACATCTGCAACGAAGCGGCGATCGCCGCGGGACGGCACGACAGGTCTGAGCTCACGCACCAGGACTTCGACTATGCGCTCGAGCGCGTCGTCGCCGGCCTGCAGCAGCGGCGAGTCGTCACCGACAAGGAGAAGCGCATCCTCGCCTACCACGAAGGTGGCCACGCGCTCGTCGCACACCTCGTCGGCAAGCAGCCGGAGAAGGCGACGATCATCGCCCGCGGCACGGCGCTCGGTTACGTGCTGCATCTGCCAGAAGAGGAGCGCTATCTCGAGACGAAGGAAGAGCTCCTCGACTGGATGGTGATGGCGCTCGCAGGCCGTGCTGCGGAGCAGCTCGTGTTCGGCCGTGTGACGAACGGTGCGGCCAACGATCTCGAGAAGGTCACGCAGATCGCCCGTGCGATGGTCTTCGAGTGGGGGATGGGCGAATCGGTGACGTCGCGCACGATGCGAGCCGACAACTATGCGCTGTCGGAAGAGACCAAGCGCCTGCGTGACAGCGAGCAAGCAGCGCTCACCGACCACGCGTATGCCGAGGCCCGCCGCCTACTCTCGAAGCACCGGGTGGCGCTCGACTCGATTGCCGGCGCGTTGCTCGACAAGGAGACTCTCGTCCGCGAGGAACTGGCCGAGATCTTCGCGGACGTCACGCCGGACTCGCGCTCGTCGGAGTCCGTCGGCGTCGTGCGGGCGCTCGGCGCCGACCCAACCGGCTGACCGGCGACCGGCGGGTAGCCTTGAGCCGCGATGGCGGCCCGGAACGTACACCACATCGGCATCGCTGTCGTCGATCTCGACGAGGCCGTCGCAACCTACGAGCGGTTGTTCGGCGCGACGGCCGAGCATCGAGAGACGCTCGAGGAGCAGGGCGTCGAGGCTGTCTCGCTTCGGACGGGCGAGGGGCGGGTCGAGCTCTTGCGTGCGCTCGGCCCCGAGACGCCGGTCGGGAAGTTTCTCGCCAAGCGAGGCCCGGGCCTGCATCACGTCGCATTCGAAGTGGCCGATCTCGATGCCGAGCTCGCGCGGCTGCGTGCCGCGGGCGCCCGGTTGATCGACGAAACGCCGCGGCGCGGGCTCTTCGGGCTGCAGGTCGCGTTCGTCCACCCGGAGGCGACCGGCGGCGTTCTGGCAGAGTTGGTGACCGATGAGTAGCAACGACCGGATCAGAGTCGAGATCGCGTTCGACGGCAACCAGGTTCTGAGCGTCTATGTGCCGTCCGCGACGGCAGACGATTTCGACCGGGCCCTCGCCGGCGATGGTGACAGCCTGAGCTTCGAGGCCGAGGACGGCCGCTACACCGTGCAATTGCGGAAGGTCGTCTACGTCAAGCGCCTGGCGCGCGAGAGCCGCGTGGGCTTCGGCTCGTCCGGCTAAGAAGCTCGCTCTGACGTTACACCGGGCCCCGCCCCGGGCACGAGAATCACAGTGAGTGAGGCGGCCACCCAGAAGAAGGAGAGCGAGACGAAGCGCGTGCGTGCGCTCGTCGAGCGGGCGCAAGGGGGCGACCGCGAGGCCCTCGAGGAGCTCTACCTCATCCACTTCGACCGGATCTACAGCTACCTCCACGTCAGCGTCGGCAACCGTCATGACGCAGAAGACCTCACGACCCAGACGTTCTTGAGGATGCTCGAGTCGATCGGGAAGTTCCGCTGGCAGTCGGCGCCGTTCTCCGCATGGCTCTTCCGGATCGCGCACAACCTCGCGATGGACCACTTCCGTGCGACGAAACGCTGGCAGCCCGAGGAGACGCCACCCGAGCCGGACCCCGACGAGTCGACATCCGCCGAGCACGGCGCGCTCGAGTCGATCGGCCGCAAGTCGATGCTGGAGCTGATCGACGACCTGTCGCCCGAGCAGCAACAGGTGCTGACACTGAAGTTCGTCTTCAATTTCGCGAACGCAGAGGCCGCGACGATTCTCGGCAAGACCGAGGGAGCGATCAAGTCGCTCCAGCACCGGGCACTCGCGTCACTGCAGAAGCAGCTCGAGAAGCGCGAGCAGTCGTAAGAGAGGGGCCGGCGGTGTCTCGCCAACCCCTCCCCGCTACCCTGCGCGCGTGGCACTCGAGGTTGGCATCGTCGGCCCGTCCGGCAGCGGGAAGACATCGCTCTTCACCGCGCTGACGAAGACAGGTGGCGGCGAATACGGAAAGACGAATGTCGGCATGGCGCCGATCGCCGACGCGCGGCTCGACGCACTCGCCGAGGTGGTCCATGCGAAGAAGATCACGGCGGCCACGATTCGCGTGCAGGACGTCCCGGGCGCCGGCGAGGCGCAACTCGGGAATCTCCGGCAGGTCGACGCGCTTCTTGTCGTCCTGAAAGGATTCGGCCCGGATGCCGATCCCAGCGGCGACCTGGAGACGTTCAAGCTGGAGCTGCTCGTTGCGGACCGCGATCACGTCGAGCGCCGCCTCGAGCGGGTCGAGAAGCAGGCCAAGTCGGGTGACTCGAAGATCCGCGCGGAGGTCGAGGAGCTCCGCAAGGTGCTTGCCTATGTCGATGCGGGCGGCGCCCTGGCCGACTACGCGGGCGAGTTGCCGGAGGCGCTCGAGCCGCTGACGACGAAGCCGTTGATCGCCGTCGAGAACGGCCCGAACGGAATTGACCTGAAGCTCGAGGCCGAGCTCGCCGAGTTGCCGGACGAGGAGGCGGCGGCCTATCGCGACGGCGGCGCAAGCGCCCTCGACGAGATCGCAGGCCGCCTTCGTGATGCGCTCGACCTGATCACGTTCTTCACGGCGGGGGAGAAGGAGACGCGCGCGTGGACGCTGCGAAGCGGCGAGTCTGCGCTCGACGCGGCGGAGTCGATCCACTCCGATATCGCCCGAGGCTTCATCCGCTGCGAGGTCGTGCATTGGCAGGACCTCGTCGACGCGGGCTCGCACGCGGAGGTTGCGCGGCGCGGCAAGCAGGGCCTCGAAGGGAAGACGTACGTCGTCCGCGACGGCGACGTCCTGAACATTCGCTTCAACGTGTGATCGTCGAGCACGGCTAGACTCACAGAAGCACGAACGCGATGAGGCTCGCGTCCAACCGCGGCTCCATGCCGCTGATGGCCTCTACCCCGCAGTTCGACTCCACGGAGGTAGAGCCTTGAGCGACATCGCACTTGCCGCGCTTCTTGCAGGAACGATCCTGCTGGCTTCGATGATCAGTGTCGAGATCGCGCTTGCGGTCGCGCTGATCGAGCTCCTTGCCGGCGTGATCGTCGGCAATGCGTTCAGCCTGGACATCCCAAGCTGGCTCGCCTTCATCGGCACGTTCGCCGGCGTCGTCCTCACGTTCCAGGCAGGCGCCGAGGTCGATGTCCCGCAGTTCCGGCGCGAGTGGCGGCCCTCCGTCGCGATCGGGTTCGCAAGCTTCTTCGCCCCGTTCGCGGTCGTCTCCCTTGTCGCGTACTTCTGGCTTGGCTGGAATCACCGTCAGGCGGAGATCGGCGGCCTCGCACTCTCGACAACGAGCCTGGCCGTCGTCTACGCGGTGCTCGTCGAGACGGGGCTCAATCGCGAGCTCGTTGGCAAGCGACTGATGTCTGCAACCTTCGTCACCGACATCGTAACCGTGATCGGACTGACGGTTCTCTTTGTGAAGCCGACGATCTGGATCGTGCCGTTCGTCGCCGTCTCGATCCTGCTGATTGGCGGGTTGCCAAAGGTCTCCCCCTGGTTCTTCGGCCGGTACGGCGACCGGGTGATCGAGCCGGAGATCAAGCTGGTGTTCGCGTCACTCTTCCTTCTGATGTGGCTTGGCAGCCGTGCCCATTCACAGGCAGTCCTGCCGGCATTCGTCCTCGGGCTCGCCATGAGTCGTCACTACGCGGAGCACAGACTCGAGCAGGAGCGCCTGCGGGTCGTGGCGTTTGCGTTCCTCACGCCGTTCTTCTTTCTGAAGGGCGGCATGAACGTCTCGCTCGGGGCGTTGTGGTCGAACCTTGGAATCCTCGGGCTGCTGTTCGCCGGGAAGATGGTCCCCAAGCTCGCCGGCGTCTATCCGCTCGCCCGGCGGTACTCCGCCCCGCACGCGGTGTTCACGACGCTCCTCATGTCGACCGGTCTCACCTTCGGAACCATCACATCCCTCTACGGGCTGAACGCCGGGATCATCGACCGGACGAAGTTCTCGCTCCTGATCACGGTCGTTGTCCTCTCGGCAATCGTGCCGACGGCGATCGCACAGCGTTGGTACGCGCCCGGTCAGCGCGACCGGCACCCGTTCGACGCGCCACGCGTCTAGAAGGAGATCAGGACGACGCCCGCGAGCGTCAACGCGATTCCGGCCCGCTGAGGGGTTGCGGGCCGTTCGCCAAGAAGCGCCGCGGCCAGGAGGACGGTGACGATCGGGTAGAGCGACGCAAGCACCGCCGTGAGGCTGACGAGACCGTGGCTCGACGACGCCGCGAACAGCACGTTGCCGAGGGTGTCACCGACACCCACGGCGAGCACGATCGCGAGGTCGCGGCCGCGCACGCGCAAGTTCGGCTTCTGTGCCGCGACCGCGGCGGCGATCACCAGCAGCGCTGTCGAGCGGAAGACGACGGATGCCCACCAGAAGTCCGCCTTGCCGGCAACGTGCATCGGCGGGAAGTAACAGCCGAAGCCGACCGCGGCGAGAAGCGCGAGCCCGACGCCCGCTGCGACCCGTCGCGACCCCTCCTGCCGCTCGAGCGAGGCGAGCACCACGCCGACGAGCGCGCAGGCGATGCCTGCGACCTGGGCGGCCGAGGGGCTGTCACCGGTTGCGACCCCGAAGACGACCGGGATGACCGCCGATGCCCCGGCGATCGGCGCGACGACGCTGATCGCCCCGGCGGCGATGCCCCGGTAGTACGCCCAGAGCCCGAGTGTCCCGGCGAGGGCGGCGGGCGCCGCGAGCAGGACGAGCCAGTCGTGCGGCGCCTCGCCGCGCACTGCGACCGCGAGGACGATCGCCGCCAGGCCCCCGACCTGTGCCCAGAAGAGCACACGCAGCGAACCGAGGGCGCGCGCGACGAGCGGGCCGACGAAGTCCGAGACGCCCCACGCGAGGCTCGCGCCGAGCGCCAATGCGAGGGCGGTCAAGCCACCGGGGTCGTCAGTCGACCTTGCGCGTCGCGGCGACCGCGTCGAGCTGATTCGCGTGGTACAGCACTGCCGCCTCGGCGGACCGGGCGGCGCGTGCGTCGTGGTGGACCGCGACGCAGTGCAGGAGCTCTGCGGACTGCGCTGTACTCAGCCCCTGCGCATGCTCTTCGATCAACCGCAGGCCGAGGTGCACGTGCCCGAGCAGCCGGCCCTCGTCGGTCGGAGTGAACGCCGGACCGCGTCCGAGCTCACGCGTGCGCCCGACGTCGTGGAGCAGCGCTCCCGAAAGCAGCAGGTCGGAGCGGAGTCGTGGGTGGAGCTGGGCGGTCTCACGGGCGAGCGTTGCGACGCCGACTGTGTGCTCGAGAAGCCCGCCGGCATAGGAGTGATGGTCGTCGGGCGTCGCCGGATACGCGCGCAGGTCGCACGCCGCGAGCACCGCGCGAACGGTGGCGGCGAGACCTGGATGAGAGATCTCCGCGACCAGGAACTCGACAAACCCGTCGAGCTCGTCGCCGTCCCGGCGCAGGGCTGGGGTGAGCGACGCCGGGTCGACGTCGGTCGCCTCGAGCGAGCGAACGTCGAGCTGGAGCCGGTCGCGGAACCGCTCGACACGGCCGAGCACCCGGACAGCGTCGCCCTCGGTGAAGCGGCCGTCGAGCAGCTCGACGTCCTTCCACACGCGCGCCTCGATGCGGCCCGTCGGGTCGACGAGCTCGAGCGCGAGGTATGACGCACCCGACTTGGTCCGCAGGCGCCGCTTCGTCTTCACGGCGTAGACGGCCTCGACAACCCGGTCTTCGGCGAGCTCCGCAATCGTCACGGGGCCAGTCTACGGTCGCGTCCAGACACGGAAGCCGCCGCCGTCTCGGCTCTCCGCGATCTCGTCGAGCACGGCCGCCGACTCGCTGCGGCGCCAACCGAGCGCGCCGCCGAGATCGGCAGCGGTCAGCTCGCCGGCGCTTGCGAGCACGAGCCCCGCAAGCTCGCGCCGAGCGTCGTCGCGTTGCGGCAGCCTGCCGGGCAACGGCCACTTCCGCGCCAGGAGGTCATGCGCGAGCGCACCCCAGGCCCCCTCGCCGGCATCGAGATGACCGTTCGTCAGGAGGAGCTGCCGGTGCAAAGCGATCACCGTCTTGTCGACGGTCTTCTTGTCAGATCCGAGGAGCGCGCGAAGCTCGGGGCCGGTCAGCGGTCCGCCGGCAGTACGAACGGCCTCGAAGACCTCGGCCTCGCTCGCCTCGAGCTCAGGTTCCGAGCGCGCCGCGACGAGTGCCGGCAGAACCGCCGGCGAGACGAGCGCAACCATCCGGGCGAGGTGTTTCCCCACACAGACGAGGCCGCGTTCCGGAAGCTCGTCCTTCAACCTCCACGTGATCCCCATCTCGGTGCTCCACTCGACGAACCGTCCGTCTTCGCCGCGCACCGACCAGTTGCGCTCCGGGCTGCCGTTCACCTGTTCCCAGAGGGACGGCAGGACGACGTTCGCCTTCGGGAAGAGGAGGGCAAGGCCGACCTTGTTGACCCAGGCCGTCGCCTGCTCGGCTGTGCGGACGCGCGCCATCGCATTGAGATTAGGCTGCGGTGTGCCCGCCGTGACGCCCTTCCGCGCGCTTCGTTTCGACCCGGCGGTCGCGGGGCCGCTCTCGGAGCTCGTTGCTCCGCCGTACGACGTCATCTCGGCGAGCGCGCGGGCTGAGTACCTGGCCCGCAGCGCCTACAACATCGTGCACCTGACGCTGCCCGATTCACCGCAGCAGGCGGCTGCCGACCTCGCAGCCTGGCGGTCGGAGGGCGCGCTCGTCCGCGATGAGCCCGCGTTCTGGTGGGTCGCCCAGGACTACACCGGGCCTGACGGTGTCGCCCGCGCGCGCGAGGGCTTTGCCGCAGCCGTCGAGGTGACGCCGTATGAGGCCGGTCAGGTCCTGCCCCATGAGCGCACCCACGCCGGGCCGAAGGAAGACCGGCTCCGCCTGCTGCGCGCGACCCGCACCCAGCTCGAGCCGATCTTCCTGCTCTACGACGCCGATGCGCCGTTCACCCGTCCTGACGGGGAGCCTGCGATGGACGTCAGCGAGGGTGGTGTGCGCACCCGTACCTGGCCCCTCGCCGCGCCCGCGGTGACGGTCGACACGCCGCTCCTGATCGCCGACGGGCACCACCGGTACGAGACCGCCGTTGCGTTCAGGGCTGAGAGCCCGGAGGCGACCCACACCTTTGCGATCCTCGTCTCGTCGCGCGCGCCCGATCTCGAGATCTTCCCGACTCATCGGGTCGTGCAGCGGCTCGGAGACGTACCGGGCGACGAGCTCGCCGCTCCAGGCGCCGGCGTGACCCTGTACCGCAACGGCCGTTACCTTCGAGTCGCGACCGATGACGACTTCGGCCCGCGCGTCGTCGAGTCGTTTGCGCCGGAAGGCGTGACCTATACCGCGTTTGCCGACGAGGCGATCGCGGCGGTCGATCGTGGTGACGCGGCGGCGGCGTTTCTGTTGCAGCCGGTGACCGTCGCGCAGGTCGCGGCGTTCGCCCATGCGCGCGAGACGATGCCGCAGAAGTCGACGTTCTTCTTCCCGAAGCTGACCTCGGGGCTGCTGCTGTATCCGGTGGACGCATGAGCCCCGACTGGCTCGCGTTGTGTCGTGCGGCCCGCGACGACGTGCGCGACGTGCTCGCCGCGCTGCCGGGGCGAGCCGAGCGCGAGCCGGTGGTCGGTGCGGGCGAGGGCGGCGACGAGACGACGGCGATCGACGCGGCGGCCGAGGCCGCGATTCTCGCCCGCTTCCGCGGCGAGGACGTGAAGCTCGTCAGCGAAGAAGTCGGCGTCGAGGGCACCGGCCGCTGGACGGTCGTCGTCGACCCCATCGACGGTTCCCTGAACGCCAAGCGCGGCATTCCGTTCTTCTCGATCTCGATTGCAGTCGCCGAAGGGGATTCGATGGACGACGTGGTCTTCGGCTACGTCTACGACTTCGGCGCGAGCGAAGAGTGGACGGCGATGCGCGGCGGTGGTGCATTCCTCGACGGCCTCGCAATCACCGAGCGACCGAAGGACGAGCTCGAGATCCTCTCATTCGAGGCGACGACCCTCGCCTACGTGACCGAGAACGCGGCACGCTTCACCGGCGTCGCGCACCGGTTGCGCATCATGGGCTCGCTTGCGATCTCGCTGTGCCACCTTGCTGCGGGGCGACTCGACGGAGTCGTCTCGCTGAAGGCTGCCCGCTCGGTCGACATCGCGGCGGCGCAGTTGCTCGTGCGCGAGCAGGGTCTCGTGATCGACCTGCCCGAGGCGCCGCCGTTCGGCTCGGCCCCCCTCGATCTCGAGGGACGGTCGCGCGTCGTCGCGGCAGGAACGGATGTGCTGTGCGCGAGGCTTACCGCGGCTCTCACCGGCTGAGACGGCCCGCGCGGCGGTCAGCCGCGTGACTGCGTCAGCTTGCGAACTTCGGCCACGAGGTCGGCGTTCGCGAATGGCTTACGGAGGAATCCCGTCGCGGGCTCCGCGAGCGCTCGTGCGTCCAGGACATCGTCGGTGTAGCCCGACATGTAGATCACTGGGAGCCCGGCGAAGCGCGCGCGGAGTGCGTGCGCAAGCTCGGGCCCGCTCATCTTCGGCATCACGACATCCGTGAGCAGAAGGTCAAAATGCTCGGCGGTTGCGAGCGTGAGGGCCTCTGCCCCACCTGAAGCCGTCACGGCGAAGAACCCCGCGGCGTCGAGCACATCGCGGATCAACTCGCGTACCACCGCGCGGTCCTCGACGACGAGGACGTGCATGGCTGCAGTCCCTGGCTCACCCGGTTTCGGCTCACCCGGTTTCGGCGCCTCCAGCCTCGCGGGCAGCGAGGTCGTCGCGGCCGCGGCCGGGAGCACTGCCGTGACGACGGTGCCTTCGCTCGAGGTCGAGGCGATGGTGAGAGAGCCGTGCAGCGACGCGACCACGCCGTAGGCCACCGCCAGGCCGAGCCCAGTGCCTTCGCCCTCGGGCTTGGTCGTGAAGAACGGCTCGAACGCGCGGCGCCTCGCCTCCTCGCTCATCCCGTGGCCTGTGTCCCCGACCGACAGCGCTACTCCCTCGTCGTGCGCGCTCGTCCTGATCGTCAGCGTGCCGCCGTTTCGCATGGCGTCGCATGCGTTTCCGGCGAGGTTGAGCAACACCTGCTGCAGCTGCGTCTCGTCGGCGAGAACCGGCGGCAGCGACTCAGCGAGCTCCAACCGGACGGTGACGTCGTCCCGGACGAGCCGCCCCAGGAGCTCGTCCGCCGCGCGTACAAGCTCGTTCAGGTCGACCATGCGGTGCTCGAGCACGTCCCGGCGACTGAACGACAGCAGGCGCGCGGTGAGGTCGGCGGCCTCCGTGGCGGCCGATCGGATGCCGTCGAGATAGCGCGCAAGCACGTCGTCAGCGCGGGCAGATCCGCTCGCGAGCTCCGCAAACCCGGAGATGGCGGTGAGCAGGTTGTTGAAGTCGTGCGCGATGCCGCCGGCGAACTGGCCGAGTGCGTCCATCTTCTGCGCTTGGAGAAGCTGTTCTTCGAGCAGCTTCTGCTTGGTGATGTCGAGCAGGAAGCCGCGCGCAAAGAGCTCGCCGCGGGCATCCTCGACGATCGCACTGTGGTCACGCACCCAGACGTACTCGCCGTTTTTGTGGCGGAGCCGATACTCGGCCCGAAAGCCCTCGCGTGTCGAGTTCTCGTGCGCCACCTGCGTCATGACGTTCTCGGCGTCATCGGGATGCAGGAGCTGCTCGAAGAAGCTCGTGTTGCCGGTCCAGTCCTCGACGCTCCAGCCGAGCAGCTCCTCGACCTGAGGGCTCGTGTAGACGTTCGTCGCGTGATCATCGACGTTGTCGATGTAGGTGACGAGCGGCAGCACTTCGACCAGCTCGCGGTAGCGGCTCTGCGCCTCGTCACGCTCTCGCTCGGCGCGCTTGCGCTCGCCGATGTCTTCGTACAGCACGAGGAAGCCGCCGCGCGGTCCTGCCTCGGCATCGATCGGTGCCGAGAAGACGCTCAGGTCGAGGGTGGCGCCCGTCGCGCTCCGGCGCTCTACCTCGACTCCTTTCAAGGTCTCGCCGCGCATCACGCGTTGGTGCAGCTCCTCCGAGCCGGCCTCCTCGCCCGGTGGGACGATCGGGTTCTTCCTGCCGACCGCCTCCTCGGCGCTCAAACCGAAGAGCGCTTCGGCCGTGCGGTTCCAGGTCACGACGTGTGCGTCTGCGTCGAACGCGATCGTGGCAAGGGGCAACGCGTCGATCAGCTTCGCGAGCCGTTCGTGGTCGCGCAGCACGATCCGCTCGACCCGGCTGCGCCATGACGCGAAGGCGGCAAAGAGATACGCGAGCGTCGCGATCAGCGGGATCTCGAAGAGATCCGCCGAGGAGATGTCGCCGCGGGTGTTGAGGCGGATCATGATGCCGCCGCCGACCGCGGTGACGATTGTCGCGCGCAGGACCGTCGAGCGGCTCTCCGAACTGACGAACGCGCGGGACGCGACGGCGATGAACGCCACGAGCAGCCAGCGGGTCGGCGAGCTCGCCAGCCACACCGCAACCAGTGATGCCGCCAGCAAGGCGTCGAAAAGGACCCGCGCAAAAGTCACGAGCCGGGGCCGCAGACCGGTCACCCTGGGACCATCGGGGTCGAGCGGGCCACCCGGCATCCCCGAAACGGCGTGGTTCGGTCACCCGATCATCTAGCTCGTGATCTAGCCTGGGTGCATGCCGACTCGTGACGAGATCCTCGCCGGCCTCGCGCTCGTGATCGACCCGGAGCTGCGCAAGCCGGTCACCGAGCTCGACATGGTGCGCGAGATCGAGATCGACGGAGCGGAAGTCACCGTGACGATCGCGCTCACGGTCGCCGGCTGCCCGCTGCGCTCGAGCTTCGAAGAACAGGTGGCCCGTCACATCGGAACGCTGCCGAGCGTCGCCTCCGTCACGCTTCGGTTCGACGTCATGACCCCCGACGAGCGCGCGGCGCTCACGACGAAGCTTCGAGGCGGAGCCGAGCCGAAGGGGGTGCAGCTGCCCGCCACGACCCGTGTCATCGCGGTTGCATCGGGCAAGGGCGGCGTCGGCAAGTCGTCCCTCACCGTCAACCTTGCGGCGGCGTTCGCGGCCCTCGGGAACGAGGTCGGTGTGCTCGATGCAGACATCTACGGCCACTCGATTCCGCACATGCTCGGCATCCATCAGAAGCCCGTCGTCGTGGACAAGATGATCGTGCCGCCCGTCGCACATGACCTCAAGCTGATGTCGATCGGGTTCTTCCTCGACGACAACGCGCCGGTCATGTGGCGCGGGCCGATGCTGCATCGCGCGCTCGAGCAGTTTCTCCAGGACGTGCACTGGGGCGACATCGACGTCCTGTTCGTCGACATGCCGCCTGGCACCGGTGACGTGTCGATCTCACTGGGGCAACTGCTGCCGCGCGCGGAGGCCGTCATCGTCACGACGCCGCAGCCGCTCGCCCAGGAAGTGGCCTCGCGCGCCGCGACCATGGCGCAGAAGACCGGAATGCGGGTTGTCGGCGTGATCGAGAACATGACGTCGGAGGTGTTCGGCAGTGGGGGCGGCGAACGCCTTGCGGCCGAGCTGAAGGTTCCGCTCCTCGGCCAGGTCCCGCTCGATGCCCGCCTGCGCGAGTCGGGCGACGCAGGCACGCCACTCGTCGTCGGCGATCCCGACTCGGAACCGGCGCGCACGATCGTCGAGATCGCCCAGGCGATCGACGCGAGCCGTGCCGGCGGGTTCACGCGCACCTTGCCGCTCGTGTCGTAACGGCTATGGCCGCCGCGGCGTTCTTCGACCTCGATCGCACGCTGATCCGCCGCTCCTCGGTGCTCGCACTCGCGGGGACATTCCGGGAGCGCGGGCTGATCTCACGGTACGACCTGCTGAAGTCCGCCTGGTTCCAGCTGTTGTTCGCGGCACGCGGCGCGAGCGCCGAACGCGTGCGCTTTGCGGCTGAGGACGGCATGCGGCTCCTCGCCGGCTACTCCGTTGCCGACCTGCAGCGTCTCGTCGGCGACGCCATGGAACCGGTGCTGCGGCCGCTCGTCTACGCCGAGCCGCTGCGCCTCGTCGATCAGCATCGCGAACGCGGCGAGCGGGTGTACATCGTCTCCGCGACCCTGCAGGAGATCGTGCAGCGCATCGCCGATGACCTCGGCTTCGACGGCGCGATCGGTTCGACGTGCGAGATCGACGACGGTGTGTACACCGGTGCGTCGCTGCGGCCGGCCCACGGTGAGGGCAAGGCACAGGCGGTGCGCGAGCTCGCGCTCGCAGAGGGCCTCGATCTCGCCGCAAGCACCGCGTACTCGGACTCGCACAGCGACTTGCCGTTTCTCCAGGCTGTGGGCCATCCGGTCGCAGTCAATCCCGACGCTGCGCTTCGCAGGGCAGCGCTTGCGCGCGGCTGGCCGGTGCTCGAGTTCACCGAGCAGCTCTTCCCTTCGCCCGCTCGCCAGATCGGCCCGCGCGTGCTTCTCGCCCTCGCCTTCGCTGCCGGCCTCTGGCGTGCAGCGCGACGCCGTGCGTCCTGACGAGGCGCGCCCGCGGCTCGCGGCGCTTGGCTTTCGGCCCGACGATGTCGAGACGCTCGCGGCGCACTTCCTCGACGCCGAGCGGCGCGGGCAGTTCGGACACGGGCTCTCGCGCATCGAATGGCTCGAGTCGTGGGAGGCGGTGCCCGTCGAGCCGATGCCGGCCCGTGTCGTCTCCGAGCCGGGCTACGAGCGTTGGGACGGCTCCGGCGCTCTCGGCTACCTGACGCTTGCCGCCGTCGTCGCGGCTCAACTCGCCGACCCGCCGTCACATGCCCGCGTGATCGTCTGCTCCCGCACGTTCCCGACCGGCGCACTCGGGTACTGGGCGCGCTCGCTCGCCGAGGGCGGGCTCGTGGCGCTGCTCACCGCGACCT
>JBAQHS010000274.1:0-9430 GCA_049288455.1 Gaiellaceae bacterium
GTGAAGACCGGCTCGCTCGCCGGCACGAGCCCGCGGCCGTGGACGGCGACGGCGAGGAGCGTCATGCTCGGACGAAGACGTCAGCCGGGCCCGCCGGCGCGGCGGCGGCACGTCCGATCGCAGCAAGCAACGGCCGCGCTTTCACCCAGGACTCCTCGATCTCGGCCTCCGGGTCGGAGTCCCAGACGATGCCGCCACCGGCCCAGAGGTGCACCTGTCCGTCGGCAACCGCGAAGGTGCGGATCGTCAGCGCGAGGTCGAAGTCGCCGTTCGGCCAGACGGTGCCGATCGCCCCCATCGCCGCCCCGCGCCCCACCGGCTCGAGCCGCGCGATCTGGTCGATCGCCGCGATCTTCGGCGCGCCGGTGATCGACCCGCCCGGGAACGTCGCAGCGAGGATCTCGGCAAGCCCGACACCGGGCCGCAACGTCCCTTCGACGGTCGAGACGAGGTGCGTGACGCCTGCGAGCTCGTGCTGCACCATCAACTCGGGCCACCGCACGGAGCCTGGCTCGCAGACACGCGACAGGTCGTTCCGCTCGAGGTCGACGATCATGACGTGCTCGGCCGCGTCCTTGACATCCTCGATGTCGACGCCGAGGGGCCGCGTGCCTTTGATCGGCTTTGTCCAGAGCCGCTCTCCCCGGCGCGCGAGGAAGAGCTCAGGCGAAGCCGAAACGATCGACCAGCCGGCGCCCGAGAGTACGCGCGGATACAGGGGACGCAGGGGTGCAAATGCGGCGGCGAGTGCGTGCGGGTCGCCCTCGAACGGCGCGCTCAGGTGCTGCACGAGGTTCACCTGGTACACGTCGCCGCGACGAATCGCCGCCCGGACCTCGTCGACCGCAGTGGCGTAGTCCTCCGGATGCCACGTGGGCTCCCACGTCCCGACGCGAAACGTGCCGCGCGCCGCCGGCGCCGGTGCGCCGCCGGCGCGGACCGCGCACGCGAGGAGCGGCAGCGAGCATGGTTCGCGCGGGGGCGGTGAGGCGTTGCGGCGCAGCGTCTCCGAGAGCCGGTAGCCGAGATAGACGTCGGCGACCTCCCCTTGGCCGAGGTGCTCGCCGAGATAGGCCTCGAGACGTTCGAACGCGCCGTTCGCGGCGTGCAGCTCGAGCATCAGCCGCAGACGGTCTGCGCCACGTGGCGCATGAACCGGACGCCGAGCTCGAGATCCGCGACGGGAACGCGTTCGTTCGCGGAGTGGATGAGGCGCGCGGCCGTCTCGGAGTCCATCGCCCGTGACGGAAAGAACCCATAGGCGACGGTGCCGAAGGCTTCGCGCATCCAGTGCGAGTCTGTGAACCCGGCGACGCAGGTCGGCGCGGCGACGGCGCCCGGCTCCTCCTCGGCCAGAAACGACTGCACGGCGTCCCAGAGGGGGCCGCCGATCGGCGAGCGCGTCCCTCCCTGACGCTCGTAGTTCTCGAGCTCGTACGCGCCCTCGCCGAGCCACGCGCGCAGCTCCGCTTCGGCCTCTGCAGGGGTCTGGCCCGGCAGGAGCCGGACGTCGATCGTCACCTCGCAGAGCGCGGGGATCACGTTGCGCTTGCTCGAGGCCTGAACCATCGTCGGGGCGACCGTCATCCCGAGCAGTGGCTCGATCAGCTCGCCGGCGAGCGGAGCAATCCCGCGCGCCGCAGCGAGCGCCTGCCGGGCGGCAGGAAGCTCCGGGAGCAGGAGACGAAGCAGGGCCTCGACCTCGGGGATCAGCTTCGGCTCGGTGGTGAACGCGCCGAGGCGCTCGATGAACGGCGCCGCCTTGACGAGCGCGTTGTCGGCGATGCTCGGCATCGAGCCGTGCCCACTGCGCCCGTGCACGCGCAACCGAAACGGGGCGCTCATCTTCTCGGCGGTCGCGCAGAGATACAGCACCTTGCCGCCAAGCTCCACGCGGTCGCCGGCGCCTTCGTTGATCGAGAAGTCAGCGCGGACCGAATCCGGATGCGCCTCGACGAGCCACTGCAGGCCGAAGCCGTCGCCGACCTCTTCGTCGGCGGCCGCGATGAAGATGAGGTCGCCGTTGCCCCGCCAGCCTTCGCGTGCGAGCGTCGCGAGCGCGACGGCGCTTGCCACGACCTCGCCCTTCATGTCGAGCGCGCCGCGTCCCCAGACGTGATCATCGACGAGCTCCCCTCCGAACGGGGAGCGCTCCCATTCGGCTGCGTCGGCGAGCACGACATCCGTGTGCGAGAGGAGCGCGAGCGACGGTCCGTCACCGGTGCCGCGGATGCGCGCCACGAGATTGGCGCGTTCGGGGACGCGCGCGTGGAGCTCGCACTCGACACCGGCCGCCTCGAGGTAGTCGCCGAGCAGGGAAGCAGCCGCGGTCTCGTTGCCGGGGGGATTCGTCGTGTCGACACGGATGAGCTCCTGCAGGAGCCCGACAGCCTCGCCTTCGTTCGCCATCACTTTCTCCTCCCCAGCACGAGCAGGTAGCGGCGCGGAGCGCGGATGCCGCCGTCGCCTGAGCGATAGCTCTCGTACAGCTCGACGAACGCCTCGTGGAATTCCTCGGCACGCACGGCATCCAGGCGCCCGATCAGAGCGACCACCGGCGGCGCCGACTCGGAGAAGAGCTTCCAGATCTCCTCACCGGACGACGCTTCGAGCCACAGCGTTCCGTCTTCGAACTCGAGCTCGAAGTCCTGGCCGAGCATGTCCTCGACATGATCCTCGCGGCCCCATTCGTATGCTTCGCGCCCCGCGATCGGCTCGTCGGTGAAGCGGCGGTAAAGCTCGCTGAGCTTCGGATTGGGCTTCCAGGCCGTGAAGCCGAGGCGGCCGCCGGGGCAGGCCACGCGGGCGAGCTCCGAGGCGACATTCGCGTGATCCGGCGCAAAGACGAGGCCGAACGCCGAGGCGAGCACGTCGAAGCACCGGTCGTCGTACGGCAGATACTCGACGTCACCGAGATCGAACGACACGGCGAGGCCCTCCTCCTCCGCACGGCGCCGTGCCTTCTCGATCATCGGCTCGGCGAGGTCGATCGCGGTGACGGCCGCTCCGGCGCGCGCAGCACGAAACGCGACCTCCCCCGTGCCGCTCGCGAGGTCGAGGAACCGGTCACCCGGCGCGACGTCCAGCCGGTCGACGAGCTCGTCGTGTACCGGCGCGAAGCGGGCGGCAATTCGCTCGTAGCTTCCGACGCCCCAGATCTCACTCATCGTCTCAGAGCATACTTTCGGGGTGGCTGACCTCTTCAGCGAGGCCGCGGGCCGCCGGCTCGGCGCATCCGCGCCGCTCGCCCAGCGCCTGCGACCCGCGACGCTCGACGACTTCGCCGGCCAGGAGCACGTGATCGGCCCGGGGCGCGCGTTGCGGCTTGCGATCGAGCAGGATCGCGTGCCGTCGATGATCCTCTACGGCCCGCCGGGATCCGGGAAGACGACACTCGCGCGAATCGTCGCGCACGCGACCGGCAGCGAGTTCGAGGAACTGTCGGCGGTTTCCGCCACGGTTGCAAACGTGCGGGCGGTGCTCGCAGCCGCGCGCGAGCGGCTCGGCACGAGCGGCCGACGGACGATTCTCTTCCTCGACGAGATCCACCGGTTCAACAAGGCGCAGCAGGACGCGCTCCTGCCCGGTGTCGAGGAAGGCCTCCTCACACTGATCGGAGCGACGACGGAGAATCCGTACTTCGAGGTGAACTCGGCGCTGCTGTCGCGCTCACAGGTCTACGAGCTCGAGCCGCACTCGGAGGAAACACTCGTGGACGTGGTCCGGCGTGGCGCGGCGGCACTCGGCGCGGAGGTGCCGGCCGAGGTCGAAGCGCTGATCGCGCGCCGCGCCGGCGGAGATGCTCGCAACGCGCTCAACATCCTCGAGCTGTCCGTACAGACTGCGACCGCAGAGGGCGTCTCGCTCGAGACGCGCCATGTCGACGATGCGGCGCGCAAGCGCCCGCTCGTCTACGACAAGGGCGGCGATGCCCACTACGACTTCATCTCGGCGTGGATCAAGTCGACCCGTGCGGGTGACGTGCAGGCGTCGGTCTACTACCTGGCGGCGATGCTCGAAGGCGGCGAGGACGGCCGGTTCATTGCGCGGCGCATGATCGTGCTCGCGTCCGAGGACATCGGCAATGCGGACCCCCAGGCGCTCCTCGTCGCGGTCGCGGCGGCACATGCCGTCGAGCATGTCGGCCTACCCGAGGCACGGCTGAACCTTGCGCAGGCGGCGGTGTACCTCGCGCGCGCACCGAAGTCGAACGCGTCCTACCGGGCGATCGGGAAGGCCACCGAAGACGTGCGTGAGCGCGGTCACCTCCGCCCGCCCGACGCCCTCCGCTCGGCGGCCTATCCGGGCGCGCGCAAGCTGGGGCGTGGCCAGGGCTACCTGTATCCGCACGACGACCCGCAGGGCTTCGAGGTCGACTGCCTCCCCGATGAGCTGGCCGGGACCGTGTACTACGAGCCGTCCGGGAACGGCGGCGAGATTGACGTCGAGCGGTCGGCGAGCGCGTCGCCGCGGCGCGACGAGACCGGCGGTTAGAGGATGCGGGCGCCGAGTGCGCTCGCAACGAGCTCGACCGCCAGCTTGCCGGTCTCGTTCTCGCGGTCGAGGATCGGGTTGACCTCGACGACGTCGAGCGAGTCGAGGCGACCCGACTCGGAGACCATCTCGAGCGCGAGGTGCGCCTCGCGATAGGAGAGCCCGCCGCGAACCGGGGTGCCGACGCCGGGCGCGAACATCGGGTCGACCGCATCGAGGTCGAGGCTCACGTGGAGGAACGGCAGGCCGTCGAGAAACTCGAGTGCCTCGGCCAGGACGACCTGGAGCCCGCGCTTGTCGATCTCGCTCATCGTGTAGACGCGAATGTCGAGCTCGGCGATCAGCGCACGCTCGCCGGGATCGAGCGACCTGATGCCGACGAGCGCGGCGCGTTGCACCGACGGGGTCGGGAATGCGTCGCTCGCGAAGCCGTCGCCGCCAACGCCGAGTGCGGCGGCGAGGGGCATGCCGTGGACGTTGCCACTGGGCGAGGTGCTCGGACGGTTCAGGTCGCCGTGGGCGTCAATCCAGAGCGTGGCGCCGGGGCCGCGCGCCTTCGCCATGCCACCGAGCGTGCCGATTGCGATCGAGTGGTCTCCTCCGAGCACGACCGGGATCAGGCCGTCGGTCGTGGCCTTCTCGACGAGGGCCGCAACCCGCTCGCAGACCTGCATGATCGGGCCGAGATAGCGGGCGCTCGGATCACCCTCGTCGGTCGCCTCAGGGACGTGCGAGCGGACGTCGCCCCAGTCGGCGACCTCGTGGCCGAGCGCGCGGATCCGCGACTCGAGGCCTGCGTAGCGAATGGCGGACGGGCCCATGTCGACGCCGCGCCTCCCGGCCCCGAGATCCAGCCCGGCACCGATAATCGCAACGGGATCTGGTGTGTTCTCGCCGGTCATCGGTGAGAGGCTAGACCACCCACTCGTCGCGGAAGCGAAGTTGCGCCTCCGTCGGCGTGCCGAGCTCGATGCCGAGCGTCGCGAGCTTCGTCCGGGCGATCAGGTCATCGAGCTCGTCGGGGAACCGGTTCAGGCCGACGGGCGCGCCGCCGCTTGCAAGGTGGTGGATCGAAAGGGCCTGCACCGAGAAGGAGAGGTCCATGATCTCGATCGGGTTGCCGTCGAGGCCCGCGATATTGACGAGCGCGCCGTCGACGAGGACATGCACGCGGCGAGCGCCGAGGACGTAGGTCCGCACACCCGGCCGCGCGTCGATCACCCGGTCGGCTGCAGCGCCAAGCGCGGCGACGTCGATCTCGCGATCGTGGTGCCCGGCGTTTGCAAGGACGGCACCGTCCTTCAGGTGCGCAAGGTCGCCGGCGCCCACGGCCTCGACAAGGCCGGTCGCGGTGAGCACGATGTCTGCGTCGGGCAACGCGTCATCGAGCCGCGCGACCCGGAACCCGTCCATGTGCGCGGTCAGTGCGCGCACCGGATCGAGCTCGACAACGGTGACGCGGCCGCCCAGTCCATGCGCCGCCTTCGCAAGCCCCTTGCCAACCCAGCCGTAGCCGACGATGCAGAACTCGCGCCCGGCGGCGAGGACGTTCGTGAGCGCGAGCACGGCCGTGAGCGTGGTCTGCCCCGTGCCGTAGGTGTTGTCGAAGGTGTGCTTGCAGCGCGCGTCGTTGGCCGCGATCGCGGGAAACGGCAGGTTGCCGGCTGCCTCGAGCGCTCGCAGTCGTGCGACACCGGTCGTCGTCTCCTCGCTCACCCCGCGCAGCGCGGCATACAGATCCGGCCGCTCAGCCGCCATCCGGCGCGTCAGCTCGAGGCCGTCGTCGATCACGAGCTCCGGAGAGGTCGCCGCGACGTCGAGCAGGTCAGCGGTGAAGTCCGGCGCAGCGACACCGTGCCGGGCATGCACCTCGACGCCACGCTCGACGAGTGCCGCGCACACCGCATCCTGCGTCGACAGCGGATTGCTGCCCGCAGCGACCACGTCCGCGCCCGCGGCTCGGAGCGCGAGCACGAGACAGGCGGTCTTCGCCTCGAGGTGGACGACGACCGCGATCTTGCGACCGCGCAGCGCGCCGTCCGACAGCCGCTCGGCGGCGAGCCGGTGCAGCACGGGCATGTGCTGTTCGGCCCAGTCGATGCGGAGGTGGCCTTCCGGAGCAAGTGCGAGGTCGGCGATGCGCGAGCGGCCGGCGGCAGCGGCGGAGGCGGTCATCGGAGTGGCGAGGGCCGGACTTGAACCGGCGACACCACGGTTTTCAGCCGTGTGCTCTACCAACTGAGCTACCTCGCCGCGCGAGCGCAGTCTAGAGGCTTGATGCGAATTAGGGTGCTTACGGGGATGGCTCAGACCAAGCAGGTCGTTCGGGTCGGGCGCGGGGCATAGCGGTGCCTACGTTCAAGCCCGACCCGGGCGAGATGCGCGGTGTGTCTGAGCCACCATCCGTGAGTGCCGGTAATTCACATCACGCCTCTCAACGGTAGCCGCACGAAAAGAGACGTCCGGACCGGTGATACCGCGTCGCGAACGTCTCCGAGGCACAAACCCTACGACGGTTCCCCCTTGCGGGCAAGCAGGGAGACCCCCGGCCCGACGGAGAAGTCCGCAATATGCGCGAACCCGCGCTGCTCCAATTCGTGCCGGACACGCTCGAGCGGCACCCAGATCGGGGTCGAGGCCCCGAGCGAGAAAGCGACAGCGGTATGGCCGCCCGGCTCGACGACACGCGCGAGCTCGTCGAAGAACGGGATCATGTTGTTCAGCGTCACGAGATCGAACGCACCGTCGGGGAACGGCAGATCGGACGCATCGGCCTGGAGATAGTGCTCGCGGGTCGTGGCTGCGAGCCGCTCGGCCTCGCGCACCATTCCCGCGGAGACGTCTGCGCCGGTCACCTCCGCGCCCGCGTAGCGCTGCGCGGCGAGGCGCGCCACCCGGCCGCTGCCTGTGCCGAGATCGAGGACGCGCGCAGGCGGTGCCGGGAGCGCGTCGAGCGCTGCGGCGATCGGCAGCAACCGCTCCGGGCTGACGCGCGCGGTGTCCCACTCCGGTGCAAGGCGGTCGAAGTTGTGCGTCATGCGACCACGGAACAACCGCCAGAGTGCGGGCCGGCGGACGACGAGCGTCGTGACGAGACGGACGAACCGCTGCCCGGCAGTCACGTGCGCGCGATCCGCAGCTCGTCGCCGGATGAGACGCCGGTGAGCCTTGCGGCGTCACCGTGGCTGATTGCGAGGGTCACGAGGCCGTAGGAGTCCTCGTAGAGGATCAGCTCGCCGGGCGGTGCATCGGCGAACGTGCTCGCGACGAGCGCGTAGTACCGGTCGAGCGTGAGCCGGATCTCGACCCGGTCGCCGTTCGCGACGCCGAGCTCGTCCACGTGCTTCCGGCGGACGTTTGTCGCGACGTTCCCGAACCGGTCGACCGACAGAACGGTCGCGCCAAGTTGCGAGCGCCCGACCTCGGGATCGGGAAGGTCGACTCGCATGAGGGCCGCCGGATCGAGGGCCGGCCCGAGCTGCTCGATCGGAACACCGGACGCCAGATGCGCTGCGGCCGGCGCGAACACGTCGCGTGCGTGGAACGTGCGCGAGACGTCGGGCAACCGGTAGCGCGCCTCGGTGAGCTCGTGCGCGGCTTCGACCCCGAGCGAGTCGGCCGCGAGCATCAGGAGGCCGTTGTCGGGACCGACGAACGTCCGCCCGTCGCGCGTCCGGACCGCGACCGCGTGACGGGCGCCGCCGACGTCTGGATCCACGACCGCGAGGTGCACGCCGACGGGCATGTACGGAAGCATGTTGAGCAGTACGAGCGCCCCCTGGAGCACCGCCTGCGGCGGGATTCCGTGCGCAACGTCGATCACGCGCACCTCGGGGGCGATGCCGGCGATCACGCCGTGGCACGTGCCGACGAACTCGTCCTCGAGCCCGAAGTCGGTGAGGAAGGTGATCACCGTCATCGGGTGGACTTCATCAGATTCGCCACGGCGCCGACGAGCCCATCGAGATCGTGCGACGAGGCCTCGGCTACGACGGTGAGCCCGACCGAGCGGGCGATGCGCGACGTCTCCGGGCCGATGCTGACGACCGGCGCACGGCCACCGACGGCGGCGTATGCACGCGCGGCAGAGCCCGAGGCGAGCACGACGGCGTCGCCGGCGGGCGGGTCCGGGGCAAGCAGCCGGGTTCGGTAGAGCCCGACGAAGTCGGCTCCGAGCTCGTCGATCGGCCCGCGCCGCGCACCCTCGGCGGCGGCATAGAGAACGCGGCCGGCCGGACGCGGGAACTCGCGCAGCAGTCCGTCCTGCGACGACTCCACCGGGACGAACGCCGGCTCGATCCCCCACGCGCGCAGCACTTCGGCCGTACCCGGTCCGACCGCGGCAACCGGCGGCAGGTTCCGGCCGCGACGCGCGATCTCCTCGGCGCCGTTCGGGCTCGTGACGACGAGCCAGTCGTACCCCGACCCGTCGATCTCCTCGTCGGAGGTTCGCTCGATCTCGATCAGCGGGCACTCGACCACCTCGACGCCGAGAGCCTCGAGCCGGGCGACGAGCGGCCCGGCCTGCGCACGGGGTCGGGTGACGATCACGCGCATGCTCAGCGCTCGCGAACGCTCGATCCGCCCGGGCCGCTCGATCCGCCCGGGCCTCCCAAGGCCACGCCGCCCAAGGCCATGCCGCCCAAGCCCAGGCGGCCCAAGCCCCCTAGGGAGGCCTTGAGGGCCCCTGCACAACACGCTAAACGGTTTTTACGCACGTGTCTGTGTCGATTGTGTGCCGGTTTCGTCTCGCGCGGCGGCGAGCTCGACCAGCTCGGCTGCGAGCGCCTCGGGGTCGTCACCCGAGCGCCGCTCGATCCACGATCCGTCCTCGGCGGCGATCAGCGCATGGAGGCAGCGCCCGTCGTGGTGGGCGGCGACCGGCGCCAGGCAGCCACCTCCGATCGCGGCGACGAGACGCCGCTCGGGCTCGACG
>JBAQHS010000275.1:0-6602 GCA_049288455.1 Gaiellaceae bacterium
TACTTCCCCAGAGGCGACGACCTCAGCCGCTACAGCCAAGCCGACCTCAACCGCGTCGCCGACGAGCTCAACGGACGACCTCGACAGACACTCAAATGGATGAAACCATCAGAAGCCTTCGACCAGATCATTGCGACGACCACATGAGACCGTCACCCGAACCAGGTTGCGGTCAACAACCTGGTTCCGCTCTTTGAACCAGGTTGGTGAGTTTCGCACCGCCACGGCGGTGCCTCGGCTCAGCCGTGTGCGAGCAGCGCGCGCTTCAGCGCCTGCAGGGTCTTCGGTCCGAGCACCCCGTCGGCCGTGAGCTTGGACGCTTCCTGGAAGCGCTTCACGGCGGCCTGCGTCGCGGCGCCGTAGTCGCCGTCGACGGCACCGGCGGCGTAGCCCAGGGACTTGAGTGCGCGCTGAAGCCGCTTCACCTGTGCGCCCTGGTCGCCGGGCTTCAACGTGGTCGCTGGAGCGGGGAGGGCTGCGGCGGCGGGAGCTGTTGTCGTCGGCTGCGTCTGGGTCGTCGTCGGCGCTGTGGTCGTCGTGTCCGATGCGCCCTTCGAGCCGCCGCCCGAGAAGACGCCACCGATCGCGAGCCCTGCGACGAGGAGCACGAGCAGCGCCGCTCCGCCGAAGGCGATCAGCGTTCCCAGCGTCACCGTCGGGCCGTCGCTGTCGCCGTCTGCGAGCCAGGCCGTTTTTGGCTCTGCGTCGAGCCAGTCCTCGGCGGTCGGGTCTACCGCCTGAGGCGCATCGACGACCGGACGCGTCGGCGCGCCGCTACGTGGCTCGCCGAACCAGTCGTCTGCGTCGGAGCTCCGTGGTGGTTCGCGACCTGACATCGATGGCGCAAACGTACCCCGAAGTCTTGCGGGAAAGCCAGCCTTGCCGGAAACCCGACATTGACTGTTGACATTGCCTGCCCCCAGGTTCAGAGTCGCGCTGAACCTTTCCGTCGCCGCGTCTTATTGGGGGTAAGTCGATGCGTTCCGCCGCCGCACGCTCGTCCGCACTCGTCCTTCTGGTCTGCGGATTCCTCGCCCTGTCGTCGAGCACGAGCGCAGCCGGCCAGGGGGCTCGCGCGGCCGCCGCGACCGCTCGCTCGGCACCCAGCGCTGCGTCGAGTCGAAGCAGTGTTCTTGCCTGCATGGACTGTGCGCCGTCGGCGATCTCGCGCCTGCTCGCGAGCGCCTCCCGGTCGGCAAAGAGCCAGGCCGCGACCGCGGCACCGACCTCGCATCCGGTGACGGTCAGGCCCCCGTCTGGGCCTCAGACGTCGTCCGCCGGTAGCGGGCAACCGCCGGCCGGCTACCCGCGGCCCGCCGCCGACGGCGTGGCGCCCGTTCCCGACGTGACCGATCCGCAGGGCGACGAGCTCATTCTCGACACGACGATCCCGGCGGCCGCGTACCCGGACCCGAACAACCCCGGCAGCTATCTCCTGGACTGCTCCGGCAACGGTCCGGTCTTCGGCGGCGAGAACATCGGCTTCTGCGGGTTCGTCGAGCTGCATGACGCGACCACCGGCAGCCAGACGACGACGAACAACACCCAGTCCGACAGCATCTTCGATGCGTGCGGCCGCCTCGTCGGCAGCGGCTCGACCTTCGGCTGGCACATCGTCGGAACGTCGTACCTCGTGAGTGCGTGGATCGGCAGCCTGCTCTACACGGTGCCGACGTCCGGGGTCTGCTGGGGGCAGTGGAGCGAGACCTACACCTTCACGCAGACCTTCACCAACGGTCAGCAACTCAGCGACACGAAGACCGACACCTTCAATGCGTTCCCGGTCAATCCGGCACCCCCGAACGCTTACGGCGTCGGTAACGGTGACGCGTCCGTGCACAACCCGACGTGCAACGGCGGCGACCCGGTCAACTGCGCGAGCGGCAACTTCTCGGATTCGTTCACCGACGTCTCCGTGCAGGGCCGCGGACCCGGTCTTGCGTTGACGCGAACGTACAACTCGCTCTCCGCAGCGTCGCTCGGGATCTTCGGCTACGGCTGGACGTCGTCGTACGAAGCGCACCTCACGGCCAACGGGGACGGGTCGGCGACCGTCTTCGAGGCGGACGGCTCACAGGTGACCGGCCAGCCAACCGGGGGCGGCTCCTACTCCATCCCGCCGTGGGCCGACTCGACGCTGACACAGAACGCCGACGGAACCTGGAGCTTCGTGCAGCGGGGGAGCGTCACGCTCACCTTCGACGGCGGCGGCCGGCTCACGGCGATCACCGATCGAAACGGTTACTCGACCACGCTCGCGTACAACGGATCCGGCCAACTCTCGACGGTCACCGATTCGGCGAATCGAGCGCTCACCTTCACGTTCGGCACGAACGGCCTCGTCTCTCAGGTCACTGACCCGGCCGGCCAGAGCACGAACTATGGCTACGACGGCTCGGGCAACCTGACGAGCGTCGCCGACCGGCTGACGCGTGCGACGTCGTTCGGTTACGACTCTTCCCATCTGCTGCAGACAGTGACCGACCCCAACCAGGGTCCGTTGGTCAACGTCTACGACTCGTCGGGCCGGGTGACGCAACAGACGGATCCGGCCGGGCTCGCGACGAACTTTGCGTACACGGGTGACAACTTCTCGACGGCCGGCGGCACCACGACGATCACCGACCAGCACGGCAGCGTGACCGTCGAGAACTACACGAGCGGAGTGATGGTGTCGATCACGAGAGGCTCGGGCACGGCTGCCGCCGGCACTTGGAACTACGGCTACGACCCGAACACCTTCGGAGTCGCATCGGTGACCGATCCGGCCGGGCACGTCACGAGGTCCACCTACGACAGCCGGGGCAACCTCCTCACGCGGACTGACGCGCTCGGCCGCACGACGACCTACACGTACAACCAGTTCAACGAGCCGCTCTCCGTGACCGATCCCCGCGGGATCGTGACGGCCTACACCTACGACTCGAGTGGCAACGTGCTGACGAAGACCGTGACCGGCGCAGGCGGCTCCCCGGTGGCGACGACGACCTACCGCTACACCGACTCGAACGCGGGAGACATCACGCAGACGACCGATCCCGCCGGCCATGTCGCGGACTACACGTACGACGTGCAGGGAGACCAGATCAGCCTGACCACCCATCCGTCGACGGGCGTGAACAACACGACCGCTGCGTCCTTCGACACGCTCGGTCGCAAGGTCTGTCAGGCCTCACCCGTCGCGACCGCCGCGGGCGTGCAGTGCCCGGCCGCGGGCCAGCCTCGCGTCGCGAATACCACGACGTGGGTCTACGACGCCGTCGGCGAGCTCGTGTCGCGCACGAACGCGCTCGGGCAGTTGAGCTCTTACAGCTATGACGGCGACGGCAACCGGACGCAGGTCATCGATGCCGCCGGCAACGTCACAAAGACCACGTACGACACGGACTCGCGGCGGTCGACGGTCACGGCCGGCTTTGGGACTCCGGCGGCGGCGACCACCTCGTACAGCTACGACCTCGTGCCGGGCACCGGGGTGTGCTCGGGCTCGGTGCCGCAAACCACCTACTGCGCGGCCGCGACGGACCCCGGTGGCGCTGCCACGGTGGAGTACTTCAACTCGAGAGACGAGCGCATTCAGTTGACGCAGCCGAGCTCTGGCACGAGCACGTCGACCTACGACGCCGCCGGAAATCTGAGCACCCTGACGACGAACGGCGGCAAGTCGACGTACGGCTACGACGGCGCCAACGAGCTGACCTCGATCACATACTCCAACCCCGCGACCGGCTACACCGCCGCGGGGAACGTGAGCTACGGCTATGACGCGGACGGCCGCCGCTCGACGATGACCGACGCCAGCGGGACCACCTCGTACGCCTACGACGCGCTCGAACGGCTCGCTTCGGTCACAAACGGGGCGGGCGCAGTCATCTCCTATGGGTACGACCTCGACAACGAGGTCACGTCGATTGTCTATCCGGGCAGAAACCAGACCGTCACGCAGACCTATGACAGTGCCGGACGGGAAGCGTCAGTCACCGACTGGCTCGGCCACAGGACGAGCTTCTCGTACGACGCCGACGGCAACCTGACGTCGAACGCCTATCCGAACGCCACCACGGCGACCTCGACCTTCGACGCCGCCGACAATCTGCTCACCTCGAAGGCGGCGCCGAACGCGAATCCGTCGAATCCCTTCGCGAGCTTCACCTATACCTACAACGCGGATTCCCAGGTGCAGACGGAGACCGACACGGGCACGCCGGGCCCAACGTCGCAGACCTACTCCTATGACCAGGTCGACCGGGTTACGTCGGCGACTGCGGGCGCCTACGGATACAACAGCTCGAGCGATCTCACGCAACTGCCGCAGGGCACCCAGACGTTCACCGCCTCGCATGAGGTGATGAGCCAGGGATCGAGTATCACCCGCGTCGGCACGACCTCGGCGGGCGACAGCGGAACCGGTGCTTCGCTCAGCTTTGCGCTTCCTGCGGGTGTGGTTGCGAACGACCAGATCCTCCTCTCGGTCACGCTGCCGGGGAACCAGTCGATCAAGACGACGCCCAGCGGCTACACGCTCGTCGGCTCGTTCAGCTCGGGCACGGGCGCGTCGAACGTCAAGCTCGCTGTCTATCGGCGGACGGCCGCGGCCGGCGATTCGACCGTCAGCATCACGTTCTCGAAGACGTTCGCGAAGGCGGCGACGGTCGCCGTCTATCGCGGTGTGAACCCGAGCGCTCCGATCGACATCTCGTCGAACGCCACGACGGCGACCGGCCAGTCGGTCGTCGTACCGTCGGTGACGACGACGAAGAGCGGAGACGAGCTCGTTCTGACAACCGGCGCGGAGTCGGCGACTGCGGGTACGTGGACCGCTCCCGCCTCGATGACGGCGCGGGTCAATCAAGCCGGCGGCCCGTCGATCGCCACCGCGGCCGCCGATCAGATCCTCGGTGCTCCCGCCTCGAGCGGCTCCCGGACGGCGACCTTCTCTGTCACGGGCTCGCTCGCCGGGGTGCTCATCGCCCTCCAGCCGACGCAGAGCACCTACACCTACGACAGCCTCGGAGACCGCCGGACGATCACGACGCCGGCAGGCACCTCGACGCTCGCCTACAACCAGGTCGGCCAGCTCACGGGCTACGGCTCGACGACCTACACCTACAACGGTGACGGCCTACGGACAGCGAAGAAGACCGGGCATTCCACCGAGTCGTTCACGTGGGAGCCAACCGGGCCGGGCCTGCGTCCGCTGCCGCTCGTCGACGGCGGCAACAGCTACGTCTACGGACCGCAGGGAGTTCCGCTCGAGCAGATCAACGGCACGGCGGTGCTGTACTACGTCCACGACCGGATCGGCTCGACGCGGGTGCTGACGAACTCGTCGGGCGCGGTTGCGGCGAGCGCGACGTACGCACCGTACGGCGGCCTGGCCGGCTCGACGGGGACGGCTGCGAACCCATTCGGGTTCGCGGGGTCGTACACCGACTCCGAGTCGGGCCTGCTGTACCTCCAGAACCGCTACTACGACACCGCGACGGGGCAGTTCATCACCGTCGACCCGATGGTCGAGCTGACCGCGGCTGCCTACGCGTACGCAAGCGGCGATCCGGTGAACGTGACCGACTCGGCCGGGCTCTGCTCTGACTGGGATCCTCTCTGCGACCTCGGCCAGGCGATCGGCGACCACTGGCGCGGGATCGCGCAGGCGGCGACGGTCGTCGTCGCCGGCCTCGGCGGGGCAGCGTGCGTCGTCCTCACCGACGGGCTTTGCATCGCGGCACTGCCTGCGATCGGAGCTGCGACCAGCGCCGCGCTGTATGGGGAGAGCGACGGTCCCCACGACCTGAACGGATACGCCCGCTCGGCGCTCGAGGGTGATATCGGTGGAGCTCTGGCAGGGCTCTGTGCGCTCGGGCCTTGCGAGATCGGAGGCTTCGCTGCCCTCGGTGGGGTGGCTATCAACGGAGGGTGGGGAGCCGAGCAAGGCGTCGTCGACTACCTCGCCGACAGCGAATGTCCGACGCTGGGCGGCCTCGTGAAAGCCGGCGGCATCGGGTTCGTCGAGGGCGGTGCGCCCTGGGACGAGATCTTCAAGTTCTTCTACGGTGCGGGGGCGCCGTGATGGGTGGGACCGAGTCCAACGAAGGCTCTGCTCACGGAGGCTCTGCGATCGTCGTCGCAACCTCGCGGCCCTGGTACGGCGACCAGCGCCTCGGGGCCTTCTCGATCTCGCTCGACGGGTCGGCAGCCGGCAAGCTCCCGCCGCACGGGACACTCCGGCTGCCTTGCGCGCCCGGCAAACACCGCGTCCGCGCCCGACAGTGGTGGTACATGAGCCCCCAGTTCGAGGTGGTCGTCGAGCCCGGTCAGGCGACGCGGCTCGACGTCGACCTCGTGCGTCACGGGTCATTCGCACGCCGGATGCTGACCATGATGTTGACCCCCTGGCGAGGAGTGGTGATCACCCCCGCGTCTGGCAGCGATGGATGACGTCCAACCGCGCCGTCGAACCCTGACCGAGACCTGACTCTCGGGCGGCGGGGCCTCGCCGTGCGTGTGAAGTGCCACGAGGCGGGCATGGGGGATCTGTGGCCCGTCGCTCCGCCAATGACGCCGCTCTCGCCGCGGCCGCCGCACGCCGGCGCCGGCGCCGG
>JBAQHS010000276.1:0-2178 GCA_049288455.1 Gaiellaceae bacterium
GACTACAACAACCCGACCGTCGTGAAGCTGTCGCACCAGGCGCAGCGTGAGACGAACCCGGCCAAGCGCGCAGTGCTCTACGCGAAGCTGCAGACTCTGGCGGCGAACGATGCCTTCCTCGGGTTCCTCTACTACTCACCGTTCCGCTACGCGACGTCGAACAAGCTGCACGGGTTCTACGTGTACCCGCTCGGCAACTACCACCTGGAGGATGCCTGGCTCGGATAGGTACTTCCTTACTGGACTGATGGTGAGCGGGCGGTGAGCCTCGGCGCGTACGCCGCGCGGCGGTTGCTGCATCTCGTGCCGATCGTGCTCGGCGTGACGATCCTCGTCTTCTTCCTGATCCACCTCGTGCCGGGCGATCCGGCGCGGACGATCCTCGGGAATCAGGCGACCGATCAGCGCGTCGCGCTGCTGCGGCACACGTGGGGGCTCGACCGCCCGCTGCCAGTCCAGTACGAGAAGTTCATGGGCCGGCTCGTCCACGGCGACCTCGGCTCGTCGCTCTTCTACAACGTCGGCGCCGGGCGGCTCGTCGTCGACCGGTTGCCGGTCACCCTGTGGCTGATCGGGTTCGGGACGATCCTCGCGATCCTGATCGGCGTGCCGCTCGCAGCAATCGCCGCGACGCGGCGCGACCGGCTACCCGATCACATCGTGCGGGTCGTGCCGCTCGTCGGCCTCGGCTTCCCGCCGTTCTGGGTCGGCATCGTCCTGCTGCTCGTCTTCGGCCTCCACTTCGGCCGCCTCTTCCCCGTCGGCGGCTACGGCAGCGGCTTCTTCGGTCATCTCCATTCGATGTTCCTCCCCGCATTAACCGTTGCGCTCGGGATCGCGCCGATCCTCGTGCGCAGCCTGCGGGTGAGCCTGATCGAGGTGCTCGAGTCCGACTACGTGACGACCGCGCGTTCGAAGGGGATTCCGGAGCGGCGCGTGCTCGCGCGACACGGCCTGCGGAACGCGGTCATCTCGACCGTGACGGTGCTCGGCGTCAACATCGGCTACCTCGTCGGCGGAACGCTGCTCGTCGAACAGGTCTTCGCCGTGCCGGGCATCGGGCAGCTGATGATCAACTCGATCAACGACCGCGACTTCCCGGTCGTCCAGGCGGTGACGTTCGTCTTCGCGGTGATGGTCGTGCTCGTCTATCTCCTCTCGGATCTCGTGCACGCGTCGCTCGATCCGCGGGTCAGGTTCGACTGATGGCAGTTGCCGCCGAGGTCGTCGCCGAGGCTGCGATCGTCGAGCACCGGCGCGGCTTCAGGCGCCGCTGGTACCGCACGCCGAGTTTCGTCGGCGGCGTCTCGATCCTGGGAACGATCGTGCTGCTCGCGATCTTCGCTCCGCTCGTCACGAGTCACGACCCGACCCAGCAGGATCTGCTGAACACGCTGCAGGGACCGTCGTGGAATCATCTCGTCGGCACGGACGACCTCGGGCGCGACGTCTGGTCGAGGCTCGTGTACGGCGCGCGCACCGATCTGCGCGTCGCGTTCCTCGCGGTCTTGTTCCCGTTCGTGATCGGGACGCTCATCGGCCTGCTGTCCGGCTACTACGGCGGCGTCGTCGACACGCTGACCAACTGGCTCGTCAACATCGTCGTCGCGTTCCCGTTCTACGTGCTGATTATCGCGCTCGTCTTCGTGCTCGGCCCCGGCGCGCGCAGCATCTACATCGCGATCACGATCGTCGGCTGGGTCTCGTATGCGCGCATCGTCCGAGGCGAGGTGATCGTCGCCAAGCGGCGGGAGTATGTGCTCGCGGCCCGCACGGCGGGCCTGTCGGACGCACGGATCCTCTTCCGCCACCTGCTCCCGAACGTCGTCACGCAGGCGATCGTCTTCGCGATGTCCGACATCGTGCTCGACATCCTCGCGATCGTGACGCTCGGTTACCTCGGTCTCGGGATCCAGCCGCCCACCCCGGACTGGGGCAGCATGATCGCGAGCGGGCAGTCGTTCCTGACGACGCGCTGGGAGCTCGCGACGCTGCCCGGCGTCGCCGTCGTCATCACCGCGCTCGGGCTGTCGCTCCTCGCCGATGGCCTCGCCGACCTGCTGAGGCCGGAGTGAGCCCGCTCCTTCGCGTGACCGACCTGCGAGTCGAGTTCCCGCTGTCGCGCGGCGTTCTCCGAGCGGTCGACGGTGTGTCGTTCGAGGTCGAAGCGGGCGAGGC
>JBAQHS010000277.1:0-8521 GCA_049288455.1 Gaiellaceae bacterium
GCCGCGAGACGAAGCTGACGAACCCCGTCCTGCTCGAGTGGCTCGGCACGAAGACGACGTTCGGTGTCACCGAGCTCGAGCGCTACGCCGACTGCTCGTCGGCGTGGCTGCACGAGCGCATCGTCTCGCCGCGCACGATCGACGCGGAGGTCGACCCGATGCTGCGTGGGTCGGTCGCGCACAGTGCCCTGCACAAGTTCTACGCCGGTCTCCCGAAGGAGCTGGGGCACGACCGCGTCACGCCCGAGAATCTCGAGCCGGCCGTCGGGTTCCTCCGCCGCTGTCTCGACGACGCAATGCGCGGCGGCGTCCGTCTCGACCTCACCGACCTACAGGAAGCCGAGCTCGACGAGAGCCTCTGGCGTGACCTCGAGGCATTCGTGCGCGACGAGGCCGCGTCCCCGTTGCAGCTGCTGCCGCGGCGCTTCGAGCTCTCGTTCGGCTCCGATCGCTCAGCGCCCGAGTTGCAGCGCGGCTTGCACCTCGGCGACAACCTCCATCTCAGCGGCAAGATCGACCGCATCGATGTCGATCCGTACAGCGCGCGCGGCATCGTGCAGGACTACAAGTCGGGTCGAACGGTTCACTCCGCCAAGCAAATCGACGAGGAGCTGAAGCTCCAGATCCCGCTCTACATGCTCGTGCTGCGCGACCTCGTCGGCATCGAGCCGCTCGGCGGCGTGTATCGCGCGCTTGCCGGGTCGCGCGCGTCGCGTGGCCTGTTGCACGCGGGTGCGGCCGCTGATCTGCCCGGCTTCGCGAAGGGCGACTACCTGCCCGAGGACGATTTCTGGTCGCTCGTCGAGACCTCGCGCACGCGGGCGCATGACTACGCGACCCGGATTCGTTCCGGCGACGTACGGCACGATCCGAAGGGCGGCACCTGCCCGACCTGGTGCGACCTCTGGACGATGTGCCGGGTGGAGCGCCCGTGAACGCCGAGCAGCGCGCAGCGGTCGAGGCCACGGGCGAGGTGTTCGTCTCTGCCGGTGCAGGCACCGGCAAGACGACGGTGCTCGTGGAGCGGTTCGTGCGGGCTGTGTGCGAGCAGGGCCTCGACGTCGAGTCGGTCCTCGTCATCACCTACACACGCAAGGCTGCGGGCGAGCTGCGCGCGCGCATCCGCGCCGCGCTGAACGCGCGCGGCCGGCACGACCTTGCGCGACGGCTCGACGGTGCGTGGATCTCGACCATCCACGGCTTCTGCTCGCGCCTGCTGCGGGCGCACCCGTTCTCGGTCGGCATCGACCCGCGGTTCCGCGAGCTCGATGACGAGCACGGCGCGGTGATTCGTGGTGAGGCATTCGAGCGCGCACTGACGGCGTTTTGCGCGACCCGCGACCCGGAGCGCGTCCGTCTTCTCGCCACCTACGGCGCGAGCGGTCTGCGCCGGATGCTCACCGGCGTCTACGAGACGCTGCGCTCGGCGGGCCGTGATCTGAAGCTCGAGCTCGGCGAGCAGGCCGGCGTGCCCGAGCGGCTGGCCGAGTTGCAGGCCGTCGCTGCGGTGCTCGCGACCGATCCGGACGTGACCGACAACCAGCTCGCCTCGGCGAACGCGGCGCTCGCACTCGGGCCGAACCCCGAGCAGCTACTCGACCTCGAGCTGCCGGCGAGCGGGGAGCGGGCCGGAGAGTTCCGTGCCGCGCGTGACCGGTTGCAGCAGGCGGCGCTCGAGGAGCTCGCGGCGCGCGACAGCGAGCTCCTGCAGGAGCTGCTCGATCTGTTCGCAGCCGAGTACGCTGCCGCCAAGCAGCGCGAGTCGGCGCTCGACTTCGAAGACCTCCAGCTGCTCGCACGGGATCTCCTCCGCGACGACCCAACTGTGCGCGAGACGGAGCAGTTGCGGTTCCGCGCGATCATGGTCGATGAGTTCCAGGACACGAACCGCCTCCAGTGCGACATCGTGGACCTGCTGCGCGACGGCCCGGGCGCGCCCGACGTCTTCTTTGTCGGTGATGAGTTCCAGTCGATCTACGGCTTCCGGCACGCGGATGTCGCGGTCTTCCGCGACCGTCGCGAGGCGGCGGCGCAGCGGTTGCCGCTCGCGCGCAACTACCGCTCGCGGCCCGAGGTGCTCGCCGCCGTCAACCATCTCTTCGGCGAGGAGTTCGGAGACGGCTACCAGCAGCTCGCGGCGTCGGGCGAGTTCGCCGACCCGGTGTTCGGGCATCCGGTCGAATTGCTCGTCAGCGACAAGCGCACGTACCGTGAGGCGGGCGCGAACTGGCGAGAGGGGGAGGCGCAGGCGATCGCGCGCCGCGTCAATGACCTCGTTGAATCGGGCGTCGCCACTCCGGGCGAGATCGTGCTTCTCTTCGCGGCCGGCACCGACGCCGAGCGGTACGAGTCGGCGCTGCGTGAGCGCGGCCTGCCGACCTATCGCGCCACCGGCCGCGGGTACTTCGGCCAGCAGCAGGTCGTCGACCTTCTCTCCTATCTTCGCCTGCTGCACAACCGCTACGACGACGAGGCACTCGCCACAGTGCTCGCGTCACCGTTCGTCGGCGTCTCGAACGACGCGCTTGTGCTCGTCCGCCGCCACGCCGGCCGCCGGCCGCTCTTCACCGGCATCGAGCGCTCGCTCCCCGAGCCGCTCTCCGAGGCCGACGAGCGCCTGGTTCGCGCGTTCAAGCAGCGCTACGAGCGCCTGGCCGCTGCGTCGGCGAGGCTCTCGCTCGAGCGTCTCTGCGAAGAGATCGTCTCCGCGCACGACTATGACCTTGCGGTGCTCGCACAGTGGGACGGCAAGCGGCGCTACGCGAACCTTCGCAAGCTGATGCGGCTCGCGCGTTCGTACGAGGAGCTTCGTGGCGCCGACCTCGAAGGGTTCAGCCGGTTCATCCGCGACCAGCAGGCAGTCGGTGCATCGCAGCTCGAGGCGGTCTCCGAAGAGGAGGGGGCGGATGCAGTCCGGCTGCTCACGATCCATGCCGCGAAAGGGCTCGAGTTCAAGGTCGTGATCGTCGCCGACGCAGGTCGCGACATGGCCGGTGCTCCATCGACGGACGAGATCCTCGTGTCCACCGACGGCAGCTTCGGCTTCCGCGTGATCGATCCGAAGTCGGGCAAGCGCAAGGGCGTCTTCAAGTACGAGGATGTGCGCGAGGCCGAAAAGCGCGAGGATCGCGCCGAGCGGCTGCGTCTGTACTACGTCGCAATGACGCGGGCGATCGACCGGTTGATCGTTTCGGGCGCGATCGATCCCGACCGCTCACAGGACCGCGAGACGCCGATCGGCTGGGTGCTCGCGCGCCTCGGGGCCGAGGCCGAGGTCGAGGGTGCCGCCGATGAGCCGCTCGAGCTCGAGCGCGGCGATGCGCGCTTCGTGCTCGCCGTCGACCGCTGGTCGGCACGCGTGACCGAGCCGGAGCCTGCACAGATCGACGACGCCGGCCAGCTTGCGCTCTTCGCCGAGCTTCCGGTCGAGCCTGCGCCGCGCGGGTACCGCCTGCCCGAGCTCGCGCCGCTGCCCGTGCCGCCGCTCCATCGCGTGCGCAAGCTCTCGTACTCGGCACTTGCGCTCTTCGAGCGCTGCTCGTACCGCTACTACATCGAGCGTGTGGCCGGCCTGCGTGAGGAACGCGGGACCGTTCCGGGCGGCGCGGGCGGACTGAAGGCGACCGAAATGGGCGACGCCGTGCACCGGCTGCTCGAGCTTGTTGATCTCGCCGCCCCGGCGCCGGTCGACGTCGAGATCGTCCGTGCGTGGTACCCGCCGGTCTCGGGCGAAGAGCTGGCGCGCATCTCGGCATTCGTCGATGCGTATTGCAGCTCCGAGCTGGCCGCCCGCATCGCGACGCTCGAGGGAGCGCAGCCCGAGCGGCCCTTCGCATTCGAGCACGACGGCGTGCTTCTGCACGGCAGGCTCGACGTGCTGTGGCGCGACGGCGCACGCGCGCTCGTCCTCGACTACAAGACGAATTCGCTCGCGGAGGGAACGCCGGAAGAGATCGTCGAAGCCGACTACCGCGTGCAGCGCCTCGTCTACGCGCTTGCCTGCTTCCGTGCCGGCGCACACGAGGTCGAAGTCGTCTACCACTTCCTCGAGCGGCCGGACGCGGTCGTGACGACGCCGTTTCGGCGCGAGGAGCTGCCGCTTCTCGAGGCGGAGCTCTCGGCGGCGATCGCGCGCATCGACGCGGGCGAGTTCGTACCCACGCCGAGCGATTTCAACTGCTCCGGCTGCCCGGCGCTCGACCTGGTCTGTGCCGGCCCGAAGCTGCGCCAGCCCCCGGCGCGGCTCGTCGCGGTCTAATACGCGTATGCCGAAGAGCTACGTCGCCGAGGCGCGCAAGCGCGTCGGTCCGAAGCGGGGCCGCATCGCGCCGATCATCGAGCGCCTCGCGATCGAACATGCGGACGCGAAGATCGCGCTCACGTTCGAGAGCCCGCTCGAGCTGCTCGTCTCCGTGATGCTCTCGGCGCAGACGACCGACGTCAACGTGAACCGGGTGACGGAGAAGCTCTTCGTGAAGTACCGGCGCCCCGAGGATTATCTCGCCGTGCCGGTTGCCGAGCTCGAGCGCGACATCTTCCAGACGGGCTTCTTTCGACAGAAGGCGAAGGCGCTGCGTGGGACGATGAAGATCCTGATCGAAGAGCACGACGGCGAGGTGCCAGAGGACTTCGCGGCCCTGCTTCGGCTACCGGGCGTGGCGCGCAAGACCGCGAATGTCGTGTCGGCGGAACGGGGGAGCCCACAGGGGATCGTCGTCGACACGCACGTCCGCCGACTCTCGCAGCGGCTCGGCCTCTCGAAGCAGGAAGACCCGGTGAAGATCGAGCGTGACCTCGTGAAACTCGTGCCACGGCGCGACTGGGCGCGTTTTCCACATCTGCTGATCTGGCACGGCCGGCGAATTTGCGATGCACGCAAGCCCGCGTGCGAGGAATGCCCGCTCGCACTTGACCTTTGCCCCTCGACTCGGATCTAGTTCTCCGTGTGATGATCTGTGCGAGCTGCGGTCACTCGAGCAGCGACGCCGCACGATTTTGCGAGGCGTGCGGTGCTGCGCTCGACGGCGAGCTCGACCAGCGGCGCAAGGTCGTATCGGTGTTGTTCTGCGACATCGTCGGCTCGACGGCACTCGGCGAGTCGACCGATCCTGAGGCCCTGCGTCCCGTGCTCGCCCGGTACTTCGCCCGGATGAAGGGCATCGTCGAGGGTCATGGAGGCTCGGTCGAGAAATTCATCGGCGACGCGGTGATGGCTGTCTTCGGCGTGCCTGCGGTGCACGAGGACGATGCCCTCCGTGCGTGCCGGGCCGAAATCGAGATGCGTGACGCGTTTCCCGAACTGGAGCTCGAAGGACGAATCGGGATCAGCACGGGCGAGGTCGTAACAGGGACGGCGGAGCGTCTCGCGACCGGTGATGCGCTCAACGTCGCGTCGCGATTGCAGCACGCCGCGCAGCCCGGAGAGGTATTGATTGCCGAGGCGACGCAGCTGCTCGCCGGAGACGCTGTCGACTGGGAGCCGGTCGAGCCGCTGGTCGTGAAAGGAAAGCGTGAGCCGGTCCGGGCAGTGCGTCTGGTCGCTGCGCGCGAAGCGGCGGAGCGGCGACACGAGACCACCTTTGTCGGCCGCTCACAAGAGTGCTTGGTGCTGAGCCATGCGTGTGAGCGCGCTCTCGCGGAACGACGCTGTGAGCTCGTCTCGGTCGTCGGCGAGGCGGGAGTGGGGAAGTCTCGCCTTGTGGCGGAGGCGCTGACGCCGATGGAGGCGCGGGTCGTTCGCGGCCGCTGCGTCCCGTACGGAGCCGGGATCACCTATTGGCCGGTCGTCGAGGTCGTGAAGCAGCTCGACACGTTGCCCTCCGACGCGGCCGCGGCAGCGGCCGTCCGCTCGCTCCTCGGCCAGACCGATCAAGGGACGTCGGCGGAGGAGATCGCGTGGGCATTTCGCAAGCTCCTGGAGGAGCAGGCACCGCTGGTCGTCGTGTTCGACGACATCCAGTGGGGTGAGCAGACGTTTCTCGACCTCGTCGAGCACGTTGTGCTCCTCTCGAGCGATGCGCCGATCTTGATCGTCTGCATGGCCCGTCCCGAGCTCATCGACAGCCGCCCGACCTGGCCCGTGACGGTGAGGCTCGAGCCGCTCGGTGACATCGACTCGGCCAGCCTGATCGGCTCGCGACTGCCGGAAAACTTGCGTGCGAGGATCGCTGCCGCCGCGGGCGGTAACCCGCTCTTCATCGGCGAGATGCTGGCGATGGCCGGCGACGGCGGTGATGCGGTTGAGGTGCCTGCAACGCTGAAGGCCTTGCTCGCGGCCCGGCTCGATCAGCTCGACCCCGGCGAACGTCGTGTGCTCGAGCGAGGTGCGATCGAGGGGGAGGTCTTCCACCGGGGTGCAGTGCAGGCACTCACGCCGGAAGAGCCACAGGTGACGCCGCGGCTGGCAGCGCTCGTCCGCCGGGAGCTGATCCGTTCCGAACGGTCGCAACTCGCGGGGGAGGATGGCTTCCGTTTCCGGCATTTGTTGATCCGCGACGCTGCGTACGAGGCGCTACCGAAAGCGATGCGAGCGGACCTGCACGAGCGGTTCGCAGGCTGGATCGAAGGGCGTGGAGCCGAATTGGTCGAGCACGACGAGGTCGTCGGCTTCCATCTGGAGCAGGCAGCGCTCTACCGGCAGGAGCTCGGTCAGGGCGATGGAGCGCTCGCCGAGCGCGCCGGGGAACGACTGGCAGTCGCCGGTCGTAGCGCCGCCTGGCGCGGGGATGATCGAACCGCAGCAAGTCTCCTCGAGCGTGCGCTTCGTTTGACGCGGCCGGGAAAGGTCGACGTCATGCTCGAGCTCGACCTTGCAGCTGCTGTTGGCGAGAGGAACGTCGCCAGGGCCGCCGGACTGGCCGCCGACGCAGCGGAGCGGGCGCACCGAACCGGCGATTCAACCGGCGAGCTGCTCGCCCGAGTGGGGGCGGGCTACTACCGCTTCATGTTCGAACCCGATTCGAACGTCGTCGAGTTGGAACGCCTCGCTCGCCGAGCGCTCCCTCTGCTCGAGCAGGACGGGGATCACGCGGGCCTCGCTTACGTCTGGTTGGTGCTCGGGTTCGGCATCGCCAACTATTACGGGCGCAACGAGGACTGGGCGCTCGCGGCGGAACAGGCGCTGCGCTACGGCCGCCTCTCTGGCCGTCACAGCGTGGAGCTCTTCCGACTGCCGGACGCACTGTGCTTCGGGCCCCGGCCGGCAGACGAGGCTCTGCTCACCGTCGATGCGTTGCTGCCGGAGAATCCGCACCCGTGGCCGCTCCTTTGCCGCGCCTGGTTGCTGACGATGCTCGGCCGGCTCGACGAGGCGGCGGCACTCTCCGCCCAGGCGGGTGACCGGCTCCGTGACCTGACCGGCGTTGATGAGGGCGACGTCGTGCTCGGCCAGATTGCGGCCACGGCCGGACGTCACGAAGAGGCGGTTGTGTGTCTTCGCGCGTACTGCGAGCGTGCGGAAGCCCGCGGCCAGCGGGGATATCTCTCGACGTTCGCACCGATGCTCGGCCGGTCGCTGTGCATCCTCGGTCGCTTCGACGAGGCCGAGCCGCTCGCCCAGCTCGGGCGCGAACTCGGCGACGTACGCGATGTCGCGACGCAGGTGCTCTGGCGGCAGGCGCAGGCCCTCGTGGATGCAAGCCGCGGCGACCACGTCAATGCGGAGCGGCTCGCCCGTGAAGCCGTCGAGCTGAACCACGGCACCGACGCGCTGAACGGGCAAGGAGATGGGCTTTGCGACCTCGGCGAAGTGCTGGTCGCCGCCGGCCGTCGCGACGAGGCAAAAGCGGCACTCACCCAGGCGCTCGAGCGCTACGAGAGGAAGCACAACGTTGTCCAAGCGGCGCAGGTGCGCGCGCGCCTGGTCGGGCTCGAGCGAACGAGCGACTGAGCTTCTAGGTGCCGCGCTGCGGTGTAAGCGCGACGAGCAGCCCGCCGTCGTCGTCGTACGCGGGGAACACGTCTGCGATGACGCGCTTCTCGCTGCCGCCGCGGGTGCGAATCGAGAGTTGCTCGCCAAGGCGGCGGACGCCCCACTCGCGCGCGAGCTCGACGGGCTTCGCGTCGGAGAACTGCAGGACCTCGACGATGTCGAGACCCATCAGGTCTGCTTCCGGGAAGCCGGTCAGCTCGAAGACGCCGCGCCCGATTGCCAGTACGCGGCGCTCCTGGTCGGTGACGAGGAGCCCCGTATCCGGCGCCGGATAGTAGTCGTCGAGCAGCTCGAAGAGGAAGCCGAAGCCACAGTGCCGGCAGGCCGGCGCCTGGGTCGAGAATCCCTCGCGGGCGTCGACGTCGACCGAGCGCTCCTTGCATTTCGGGCAGATGTAGTGCGGCACGGCGGCCAGGGTAGCCATGGCCGGTGCCCGGGCGGTACGAGCGCGCGCCTTGGTCAGTCCCGCGCCGCTGTCAGCCAGATCGGGTCGCCGGGCGAGACGCTGCCGAGGCCCTCGGCGGCATTCGCCGGGTTGCCGCGAATCACGAGCAGCCAGCCACGCGGGTCGACGATGATGCCCCAGTCGCC
>JBAQHS010000278.1:0-15059 GCA_049288455.1 Gaiellaceae bacterium
GTGGCAGGGTTCGGCGGCCGGCTTGCGCCGTCGGGCCACGCGCCCAGTCCGCCGAAGACCGCGAACGCGGCGCCGACGAAGAGCCAGAAGGCGAGGCGTGTCCGCAGGCTCCGCGCGGCCGGCAGCAACGGGATCCGCCGCCGCCGGCAGTGGGCGAAGAGATCGACAGCACCGACGAAGCACGGCACGAGCAGCGCGACGAGCAACAGCTCGAGCGCCCACCCGCGGACGATCCGATCGCCCGCCCAGACGAAGCTCGTCGTTCCCGGCCCCAGATCGACGCCGTTGTCGAGCGACCCGACGAGCTCCTGCGCAGACCGCCCCATCTCCGCGAGCCGGCCTGCGTGCAGCGCTGTTGCGCGGTCGGTGAACCCGTCGGGTGGCCGCTCGCCGGCCGTCGTCAACGTCACCGCCGGAACGCCGCGCGCAACGAACGGCCCCTGTTCGGACAACGTGATCGGAAAGCCGAGGTCGATCAGTTGGGCGGCGAAGCCGGCGTGTCGCGGCCTCTTCCCGCTCCCTTCGAGGATCCGCTTCGAGGCCGTCTCGACGAGCGTCGCTGCGGGCGACCGGGGCGTGTCGCCGGCGATCACAATGCGCGGCGGGCCTGTGCCGGCAAGCGCCGTCAGGTTGACGGTCGCGAGGATGTGGAACGGCAGGTGGGCTGCGAAGCGCGCGGCCCCGAGACCGCCGAAGGCTCCGCCGTCGGTGGAGAGGAAGACGATCGTGTGGGCAGGCCGCACCTGCTCGGCCGCCGGCGTGCTCACCTGGCCGTAGCCGCGCGCGAGCTCGACGAGCGCTGCAGTGCCGCTCGCGTCGTCGTTTGCCCCTGGGCCGACGCCGAGGTCGTCCCGATGCGCCATCACGACGATCGCGTCCGGCGACTGCCCGGCGGCGACGGCCCAGAGGTTCTGGAGCCGGACGCGGCCGACGCCGGGGATCGTCTCGTGCCAGGAGTCGCTCGTGATCGGGAGCCCATAGGGACGCAGCGCCTCGCGAAACCACCGCGCCGCACCGAGCGAGCCGGCGCTGCCGGGCTCGCGGTCCGGGTACAGCTTCGCGAATTCGCCCGCGAGCGTCGCCGTGGCCGTCCCGTCGAAGTTCGGCGGCAGCAGGGGCGCGGGGAGCGGTGCGGGCCTCGTCACGCTGAAGGCGAGGACGAGAAGCGGGAGCGCCACCACGACGAAGGCGGCGCGATAGAGGCGGCCGTTGACAGGACGCTCGAGCGAACCGCGCCGCGGACGCCGACGCCGCGCCGGGCGGAGGGTTGCCGTCATACCGAGGGCTATAGTAGGAGCCGGGGCCTCGAGCAGTCTGGAGACGAGCCTCGGCAGGCGCCGGAACGCTCATGCCCGACTCCTCCCCCACGATCCTGCTCGTTGACGACGAAGATTCCGTCCGGAAGGTCCTCGCGTTCCCGCTGGAGCGCGACGGCTACGTCGTCATCCAGGCAGCCGACGGTGAGGAGGCGCTGGAGCGGTTCGCGGCGCAGCCGGTCGATCTCGTCGTCCTCGACATCATGTTGCCGAAGCTCGACGGCCTCGAGGTCTGCAAGCGCCTTCGGGCGACCTCGAGCGTCCCGATCATCATGCTCACCGCCCGTGACGACGAGCTCGACAAGGTGATCGGCCTCGAGCTCGGCGCTGACGACTACATCACGAAGCCGTTCTCGATCCGCGAGTTCCGCTCGCGTGTGCGGGCGCTCCTGCGCCGAGCACGGACACTTCCCGGCACCGCCGACGGCGCGCCGGAGCTGATCGAGCACGAGGGGCTCACCATCGACGTGCCGCGGCGTCAGGTGACCGCGCGCGGCGAGCCCGTGCAGCTCACGTACGTCGAATTCGAGTTGTTGCGCACGCTGGCCGCGACGCCGGGGCGTGTCTTCAGCCGGAGAATGCTGCTCGAAGCCCTCTGGAAGAGCGCTGATTACCGCGATCCGCGCACGATCGACGTCCACGTCCGGCATCTGCGCGAGAAGCTCGAGACCGAGCCGCGGACGCCCGAGTACATCCTGACCGTGCGCGGCGTCGGCTACCGCTTTCGCGACCGGTGAGCCCGCTCCGGAGCGTCGCCGGCAGGCTCGCGCTCGGGCTCCTCGTCGTGGTCGCGGGCGTGCTCGCGATCGTCTATCTGATCGTCGTCCCCTCCTATCGGAACGCCCTCGAGTCCTCGAAGCTCTCGAGCCTCGAGGACTCGATGCGCACCGTCGCCGTCCCGAACTTCCCGGCGGAGTTCTATTTGCAACAGCAGTTCGCCTCGACCTACGCGCCGCGCGTGAACGCCCGGATCGTCGTGTACGACCTCCTCGGCCCCGGGCTCGCCCCGCTCGAGCCGGCCGCCGACTCGAATCAGGACGGTTTCAGCTCGGACGCCGAGAACGACCCGGTGGCGTTCGACGCGGCGGAGCGCCAGACGCTCGCGCGCGGCACGGTCGCCCGCCATGGCCAGACCTACGCGGAGGTCGCCTATCCGCTCGGCTCGGCTGTGATCCTGCTCGCCGCTCCTCTCCACGACCAGTTGCAGACCGTCGCGGTCGTCCGCGAGCGCGTCTTCCTCGCAGGCGCGCTCGCGCTTGCGTTTGCCGTCGCGCTCGCCTACGCCGGCGCGCGCCTGTTCGCCCGGCGGATCAAGCGGCTCGAGGCGGCCGCCGACCGCATCGCCTCGGGGCGCTTCGACGAGCCGGTGGTGGACTCTGGCTCGGACGAGCTCGGGCAGCTTGCGCGGACGTTCGAGCGCATGCGCCTGCGCCTCGCCGATCTCGACCGCGCACGCGGCGAGTTCATCGCCAATGCATCCCACGAGTTGCGGACTCCCCTGTTCTCCCTGGGCGGCTTTCTCGAGCTGCTGGACGATTCGTCGCTCGACGAACGGACACGGGAGGACTTCCTCGCCCAGATGCGCGAGCAGGTGACCCGCCTGACGAAGCTCGCCACCGACCTACTCGACCTCTCGCGGGTCGATGCCGGGCGGCTCGGGGTCTCGCACGAGCCCGTTGACCTCTCGGAGCTTGCCGCCGAGCTCGCGGCTGAGCTCATCCCGCGGGCCGCGGGCGCAGGGCGCCGGCTCGATCTCGCTCCCGAGGCGCCGGTGCCGGCGCTTGCAGACGCCGAGCGCGTCCTGCAGATCGGCCGGATCCTCGTCGAGAACGCGCTCATCCATACGCCGGACGGGACGGATGTGCGCATCTCGACGAGCCTGGACGGCGGCCGGGCGACGCTCACCGTCGCAAATGACGGCCCCGAGATCCCCGCTGCGGCACAGGCGCGCATCTTCGAGCGCTTCTACCGCCTCGACGGCACCCGGGCCTCCGGCTCCGGCCTCGGGCTCGCGATCGCCCGGGAGCTGGCCGAGCTGATGGGCGGCCGGATCGAGCTCGACTCTCAGAACGGCTGGACGCTCTTCACGCTCGTGCTCAGCGCCGACGAAGGCGCGTAGCGGCAGGATCTGAAAACGTGAAAACGCTGCAGCCCTGTATCTAAGCCAAATTGGCGGCAGCGACCCCCGCCGCGGCTACAGTGGCCGCCGGTGCGCTCGAGCTCCGTCGCAGCCCTCGCCCTCGTTGCCGCGATCCTCGGCGGCGCGGCTGTGCTCGTCGTCGCGAAGTCCGCAGGCTGGCTGAACGGCACGACGAAGACCGTCGTCGTCCGCCAGTCGGCGCCGAGCGCAACCGAGACTGCGCCGGTGGTCGCCGCGAAGCCGCTCGTCGGGAACGGCTTCCAGCCGGCCCAGATCTTCGCCCGGCGCTCCGTCGGGGTCGTGACGATCATCTCGTACTTCGACGCCCCGAACACGCCGAATGCCAGTGCCGGGCAGGGCTCGGGCTTCGTCGTCTCGCCGAGCGGCGTCATCCTGACGAGCGCGCACGTGATCACGACCGCGGGCCAGGGCGGCGCCGGCACTGCCTCCGCTGCCCGGACGGTCTATGTCGAGTTCTCCGACGGTGACCGGGTCGCCGCGACCGTCGTCGGCTACGACCTCTTCGACGATGTCGGCGTGATCAAGGTCGATCCGGCCGCGCACCACCTCGACCCGGTGCCGCTCGGCAACTCGAGCCGCGTCGTCGTCGGCGCCCCCGTCGCTGCGATCGGCAGCCCCTTCGGCAACGTCGACTCGCTCTCGGTCGGGGTGGTGTCCGCGATTCGCCGCTCGATCCCCTCGCTGACGAGCCGCTACAACCTCGTCGACGCGATCCAGACCGACGCCCCGATCAACCACGGCAACTCGGGCGGCCCGCTGTTCGACGCGCAGGGGCGTGTGATCGGGATCAACGCTCAGATTCGCTCGAGCGGCTCCGCCTCGGGCTTCGAGGGGGTCGGCTTCGCCGTCCCGATCGACTCGGCCCGTCGCTCGATGCAGGCACTCCTGAACGGCGGCATCGTCCGCTACGCCTACGTCGGCATCAGCACGGAGGATTTGACCCCCGCGATCGCGAAGAAGTATGGGTACGCCGCGACCCGCGGCGCACTGATCAGCGACTTCGCGACCGGTGACTCCGCCGGGCGCCGCGCCGGCCTGCGCGCGGGCGACCGCGACGTGCTCTACGAGGGGATTGCGGTCCGGATCGGCGGCGACGCGATCGTCGCGATCAACGGCGTTCCTGTCACGAGCGCCGAGGATGTCGTCCGCATCGTCGCCGAGCGCCTCGTGCCCGGCGAGGTGGCCCGGTTCACGGTCGTGCGGGGGACCGAACGCCGCGTCGTGCCCGTCACGCTCGCGGCCCGGCCGGCGGGGTAGCCGGCCGAAGGGGACGGGTTACGGAACCGAGGCGGCAGGGAATCGCTCTCCTACGGCGAACGGGCCGGTGGAGCTTTTAGTAGGTTTACTGCGATTAGCTCCGCAAAGATGAGCGTTCCAGGTTTAACTTTCGCGAGCCGGCGGAACAAGAGGCACCGGCATTGGGAGATCTGTGGATCCAACGAGCAACGTTTCAGCAAGCAACGGTCACATACACGCGATCACGCTGACCATTCCGGCCAAGGCGGAATACATCACCCTCGGGCGGCTTGCCCTGACGGGCATCGCGCGCCTGCGCGACGTGCCGTTTCCCCAGGAGGTGCTCGGCGACCTGAAGCTGGCGCTGACCGAGGCGTGCACGAACTCCGTCCGCCACGCCTACGGCAACGGTGACGGCACGGTCGAGATCCTCTACGAGCTTCACGCAGATCGGCTGGTCGTCGAAGTCTGTGATCACGGCGAGGGCTTCGAGCCGCCGGGAGCGGGCGAGAACGCGCGCGCCGACGACGATCTCTCGGAAGGCGGGCTCGGTATCGCGATCATCAAGGCGCTCGCTGACGAGTTCGAGATCCGCGAGCGTCCTGAAGGCGGTTCGCACCTGCGCTTCGTCAAACGCCTTTAGTGCTTCAACTCGTCAACGTCGGCCACAAATCGCTCGCCGATTACGCGACGCTCGTCTCGCGCGGGCTGATGGACGAGATCGCCCGCCTGGCCGCGCCGCTGCAGGGCAAGCGGGTCGTGCACGTCTCGGCAACCGCCTTCGGCGGCGGGGTTGCAGAGATCAACTACACGCTCGTGCCGCTGATGGCCGACGCCGGGCTCGATGTCGAGTGGCGCGTCATGCGCGGAGCCGACGAGTTCTACAACGTCACCAAGGCGATCCATAACAGCCTGCAGGGAGATCCACGCGGGCTGACGACCGTGGAGCGAGAGATCTTCGCGCGTTACAACGCAGACAACGCAGCCGAGCTCGACGCCGACGCCTATGACTACGTCGTCATTCACGATCCGCAACCGGCTGCGATGATCGACGCCTTCCCGCAGCGAAAGGCGAGCTGGATCTGGCGCGGGCACATCGACTTCTCGACACCGAATCAGGACGTCTTCGGCGTGCTCCTCCCTGCGCTTCGGCTCTATGACGCCTCGATCTTTCACATGCGCGAATACGCGCCCGCCGCAGGCGGGCTGCAGCAGGTGGTCATCTGGCCGCCGGCGATCGATCCGCTCATGCCGAAGAACATGGCGCTCTCCGCCGAGGACGCCGCGTACATCGTCGACCAGTTCGGCATCGACGTCGAGCGACCGCTCCTCACGCAGGTGTCACGCTTCGACCCGTGGAAGGATCCGCTCGGCGTGATCGACGCCTACCGGATCGTGAAGAAGCGCTTCCCGGAGGTGCAGCTCGCGCTCGTCGGCTCGATGGCCCACGACGATCCTGAAGGTTGGGAGTACTACAACCGCACGGTCGAGCACGCGGACGGTGACCCGGACGTCTACATCCTGAGCAACATGAACAACGTCGGCGCGGTCGAGGTGAATGCCTTTCAGGTGCACTCCGACGCGCTCATCCAGAAATCGACGAAGGAAGGCTTCGGCCTGACCGTCACGGAGGCACTCTGGAAGGGCCGCCCGATGATCGGCGGCCGCGTCGGCGGGATCGTCGCGCAGATCGAGCACGGCGAGACGGGCTGGCTCGTCGACACGCCCGAAGCATGTGCCGAAGCCGCCATTGAGGTCCTGCGCGACCCGGTCGAGGCACGCAGGCGCGCCCTGCGCGGCAAGGAGCACGTCCGCCGTCACTTCCTGACGCCGCGTCTGCTGCGCGACTGGCTCGTGCTCTTCAACCGTCTCGCGGGCCTCGACACGGGCGGCAGCGAGATCACGGTTCTCTGAGTGGCCGCAAAACGTCGCGCGCTGATCGTCGTCTCGAACCGCGGGCCTGTGTCGTACGACCGCGACGATGGGGGAGCACGCGTCGAGCGACGTGGTGCGGGCGGTCTCGTCACTGCGTTGCGCGGTCTCATCGCGCATCACGACGTGACCTGGATCGCAAGCGCGATCACCGCCGAGGACAGGGTCGTCGCAGCTGAAGGGGGAGGCGACGGCGTCGTGCTCGTCGCGCACGATCCCGTTGCCTACGACGGCTACTACTCGACGATCGCGAACCCGCTCCTCTGGTTCACGCAGCACTCCCTCTGGCCGCTTGGCACCGCACCGGCGCTCGGCGTGGCCGACCACTGGGCGTGGGAGGAGGGTTACGTACGCGTCAACGAGAACTTCGCCGACGCCGTTGTTGCTCAGCTGGACAACAACCCGGAGGCGACGGTGTTCTTCCACGACTACCATCTCTATCTCGCTCCCGGCCTCGTCCGGGCGGCACGCCCCGGCGCATCGCTTGCGCACTTTGTCCATATTCCCTGGCCCGTCGACTGGTCGGTGCTGCCGGCGGCGTGGCGCGGAGCGGTGCACGAAGGGCTGCTCGCCAATGACGTCGTCGCGTTCCACACCGAGCGCTGGGCACGAAATTTCCTGCGCAGCTGCGACGACGTGCTCGGTCCAGGTCCGCGACCCCGAGTTGCGCACCACGCGATCTCGATCGACGTCGAAGAGTTCGAGCAGCTCGCGGCGAGCGACGGTGTGCTTGCGCGCGAAGCGGAGATCGCCGCCGTGCGGCCCGAGCGGCTGATTGTCCGCGTCGACCGCGCCGATCCGTCGAAGAATGTCGTGCGCGGCTTCCGTGCTTTCGAGCTCCTCCTCGAACTGCATGACGAATGGCGCGGACGCGTCTCGCTGCTCGCGCTCCTCGATCCGTCACGCGAGACGGTCCCGGAGTACGTCGCCTACCGTGCGGCGATCGAGGACGCTGCGCACGCGGTGAACGAGCGGTTCGGAACCGACCGTTGGCTGCCCGTCGATCTCCGCATCGCTGATGACTTCCCGCAGTCGGTGGCGGCCTACAAGCAGTACGACGTCCTGCTCGTGAACGCGGTCTACGACGGCATGAACCTCGTGGCGAAGGAGGGGCCGCTCGTGAACACCCGCTCCGGCGTGCTCGTCCTCTCCGAGAACGCAGGCGCGCACGCCGAGCTCGCGGAGTGGGCGGTCAGCGTCAACCCGTTCGACGTCCTCGGCCAGGCCGAAGCACTGCACGAGGCGCTCTCGATGAGTGGCGAGGAGCGCGCGGCTCGGGCCGAAGGGCTGCGGCAACACGTGCGTGGGAATGACGTGGCCCTCTGGCTTCGTGAGCTGCTCGGCGACCTCGGCGCTCCGTCGGCGTAACCTTCGCCCCGTGACTGGCGATCTCTCGCACGTCGATGAATCCGGCGCCGTGAAGATGGTTGACGTCGGCGGCAAGGCGGCCGTGCGCCGTCGCGCCGTCGCGCGCGCCGTCGTCCGCATGTCGGCCGGGACAGCGGAGCGCCTGCGCGAGCTGCCGAAAGGCGATGCGCTGACGACCGCGCAGCTCGCGGGGATCATGGCCGCGAAGCGGACGTCCGAGCTGATTCCGCTCTGCCATCCGCTCGCGCTCTCGCACGTCGCGGTATCACTCGAGATCGCGGGCGCGGAGGTCGAGATCACCGCGTCGGCCGAGACGACGGCGCAGACCGGCGTCGAGATGGAGGCGCTCACGGCAGCGTCGGTCGCCGCGCTCACCGTCTACGACATGGCGAAGGCGATCGACAAGGGCATGAGCTTCACGGTCGAATTGCTCGAGAAGGTGAAGGAGTGAACGCCGCCGTCCTGACCGTCTCGGACCGAGTCTCGCGCGGCGAAGCCGATGACCGGAGCGGTGACGTGCTTGCCGAGCTGCTCGCCGCGGACGGCTATGACGTCGCACGACGGGTCGTTGCCGACGAGGCGGCCGAGATCGCGATGGCGATCGAGGAGCTTGCGGCAGGTGCGCAGATCGTCCTGACCACCGGAGGAACGGGCCTCGCTCCGCGTGATGTCACGCCCGAGGCGACCCGCACCGTTCTGCAGCGCGAGTCGCCCGGGATCGCCGAGGCGCTGCGCGCCGACTCGATTGCGAAGACGCCGCACGGGTTGCTCTCGCGCGGCGTGGCGGGCGTCGTCTCGGGCGCGCTCGTCGTCAACCTGCCCGGCTCTACCGGAGGGTGCCGCGATGGCTACGCGATCCTGCAGCCGGCGCTCGCCCACGCGGTAGCGCTTCTTTCCGACGAGCCCACCCGCCACGTGCAGACGTGAAAGCAGCGCGCCTCTACTACCGGCTCGTCAAGTTCGAGCACACGATCTTCGCGCTGCCGTTCGCGTATGTCGGCGCGTTCCTCGCCGTGAACGGCGTCCCATCGGCTCACGACCTCCTCTGGATCACGCTCGCAATGGTGGGTGCGCGATCGCTCGCGATGGCGCTGAACAGGTTGATCGACGCGCGCATCGACGCCGCGAACCCCCGCACGGCAACGCGTGAGCTTCCGTCAGGTGCCCTCACGGCTGCTGCCGTCATCGTCTTCTGCGTTGCCGCGCTCGCGCTGTACCTCGTCGCGGTGTGGCAGCTCGACCCACTCGTCCGGTGGCTCTCGCCGGTGCCGGTGATCGCGTTCGTCGTCTACCCGTATCTGAAGCGCTTCACGTGGCTCTGTCATCTCTGGCTCGGCGCCGTCGACGGGCTTGCGCCGGTCGGAGCGTGGGCTGCGATCAAGGGCGCGCTGCCGTGGCAGGCCTGGGCGCTCGGCGCGGCGGTCGCTGCCTGGGTTGCCGGCTTCGATCTCTTCTATGCGCTGTTCGACGTGGATGTCGATCGCGAGCAGGGGCTGCACTCGTGGGCGACACGTTTTGGCGAGCGAGGTGCGTTCGCCGGCGCACGCACCTTGCATCTCGCGACGATCGCGCTCCTCATCGCTGCGGGCGTCGGCCTCGATGTCGGCGTGCTCTACTGGATCGGCGCCGGCTGCGTCGCCGCCCTCCTCGGCTACGAGCACACGCTCGTCCGGCCCGGCGACCTGCGCCGTCTCGACGCCGCCTTCTTCACGATGAACGGCGTCATCTCGGTGGCGTTCTTCGCATTCGTGCTCGCGGATGTCCTGTGATCGTCGGGCTGCTGCACCCGGGCGAGATGGGCGCGGCGATCGGCCACGTCCTCCAGGAGAACGGCCATGAAGTGGTGTGGGCTTCCGAAGGCCGAAGTGCGGCGACACGCGGACGCGCCCGGACCTTCGACGACCGGGGCTCGGTGGGCGCTGTTGCTGCCGGCGCCGACCTGATCCTCTCGATCTGCCCGCCACAAGCGGCCGCCGAGGTCGCGCGCGCAGTCGCAGGGTTCGAAGGCGTCTACGTCGATGCAAACGCGATCTCGCCTGCGCGTGCCCGCGAGCTCGCCGCGATCCAGCCGCGGTTTGTCGACGGTGGCATCGTGGGCGGTCCGCCGAGCGAACCGGGGACGACGCTCTATCTCTCGGGCGCCGACGCCGCAGACGTCGCCGCGTTGTTCGACGGCTCGATCGTGCACGCGCGAGTGGTCGCCGACGCGTCTGCAGTGAAGATGGCGTACGCAGCCTGGTCGAAAGGCACGGCGGCGCTGCTCCTTTCGATTCGCGACGTCGCGGCTCACTACGGCGTCGAGGACGAGTGGCGCCTCGCGGCGCCGGAGCTCGTCGAGCGGCTCGAGCGTGCGGAGCGCTCGGCAGCGGCGAAGGGCTGGCGCTTCATTGGGGAGATGGAGGAGATCGCCGACGCGTTTGCGGCTGCAGGCCAGCCTGAGGGGTTCCACCGTGCCGCCGCGCAGGTCTACCGCGCGTGATCACCGCCCGCGGACTCGCGAAGCGGTTCGGCGACAAACGTGTGTTCACCGGCGTCGACGTCGAGGTTCCGGAGGGCGGCTTCCTGCTCGTCACCGGCCCGAACGGCTCCGGCAAGACAACGCTCCTGCGCGTGCTCGCGCGCCTCGCAGCACCAACTGCGGGTGAGCTCACGCTGCCCGAGCGGCATGCGATCGGCTACCTCGGCCACGAGCCCCTTGTCTACCGCGAGCTCACGCCGCTCGAGAACCTGAATCTGTTCGGCCGGCTGTACCGCGTGCCGGAGCGCGGCGAGCAGGTGGGCATGCTGCTGGAGCGGTTCGGCCTCTGGGAGGTCCGGCACGACCGCGTCGCGTCATTCTCCCGCGGCATGCAGCAGCGCCTTGGTCTGTGTCGCGTGCTGCTGCATTCACCGTCGCTGCTCCTGCTCGACGAGCCGACGAACTCCCTTGACGCCGAAGGGCTCGCGTTGCTCGACGGCGTCTTCGCCGAGACGGGCCGCACCTGGGTTGTCGCAACACACGATCCGGCGCGGGTCGAGCACCTCGCCACCGCGCGTCTCGAGTTCGCATGACCTACGTCGACGATGTTGCCGCCCTTGCGCGCAAGGACTTGCTGCTCGAGCTGCGCGCGAAGGAGACGCTGCCGGCGATGCTGCTCTTCGTCCTCTCGGCGCTTGCGATCTTCCACTTCGCATTGCCTCGCGGCACCGGGCACAACGCGGCGATCGGCCTTCTGTGGGTGTCGCTCATCTTCACCGCGCTCCTCGGTCTCACGCGCGCTTTCGTCGCCGAACGGGAGCAGGGGATGTTCGACGCGCTCGTGCTTGCTCCGTGCGATCGCAGCGCCATCTGGCTCGGCAAGTCGATCGCCGTCTTCGTCTTTCTCGTCTGCGCCGAGATCGTCGCGCTGCCGGCGTTCGGCGCGTTCTTCTCGGCCGTCGACGGCCGCACGGTCGCGGCGGTGGCCCTGGCTGACGTCGGGATCTGCACGGTCGGCACGCTCTTCGGCGCGATGGCGGTCGCGGGGCGCGCCCGGGAGCTCCTGCTGCCGCTCCTCTTCTTGCCGATGGCGATCCCGATCGTGGTCGGCGGCGTGGGTGGCTACCTCTGGTTCCTTGCGCTGTACGACACGATCTTCGCGGTGCTCGCGTGGGCCGCGTTCGAGTACGTCGTCGCTGAAGCCTGACGGCCGCCGACTACGATGGCGACTGTGAAGCTTCCCGTCCTCGCGGCCGTCTCGACGGCGCTCCTCGGGCTCGCAATCGCGCTCGCGTTCTTTTATGCGCAGACCGATGCCGACCAGGGCCTCTCGCAGAAGATCTTCTACTTCCACGTACCGCTGGCGTTGACCTCGTACGCCTGCTTCGGGTGGGGCGCCTGGAAGGCGTTGCTCCATCTCTGGAAGAGGCAGGAGGGGGCGGACCTCGAGAGCTACGTCGCGATCCACCAGGGCGTGATCTTCGGGTCGCTGACGTTGCTGACCGGCTCGATCTGGGCGCGCATCTCGTGGGGTGTGTGGTGGTCGTGGAGCGAGGACCAGCTCGTTCTCTTTCTCGTCCTGTTCCTCTTCTACTGCGCGTACTTCATGCTGCGGTACTCCGTCGACCCCGGGCCCGCGCGCGCGAACATGTGCGCGGTCTACGCGCTCTTCGGTGTCGTGCTGATCCCGGTCTCGTTCCTCGCGATCCGGCTCTCGCACAAGTTCATCCACCCGGTCGTGTTCACGTCGCACGGTTACCAGATGACCGGCGCGCAGTTCCTGACGTTCTGCGTCTGCCTCGCGGCGATGCTGGGCCTCTTCGCGACGTTGTACGGCCTTGAACTGGCGGGCAAGCGCCTTGACGCATCGCTGCGCGAGCTGCGGGAGTTGCTCGCGTGACGCCGTCGGAGAAGTACACCGCCGCGGCCTATCTCGTCGTCTTCGTCGCCGTGCTGCTGTACGTCGTGATCATTGCGTCGAAGCTGCAGCGGCTGCAGCGCGAAGTCGCGCGGCTCGTCGAGCTTGCCAAGGAGCGCAACCTGAATGGTTGAGGCGCTCTTCTGGCCCGCGCTCCTCGCCTACGGCGAGGCTGCGGTCGCGTACTCGTCCGCACGAACGGCACGCGCGGCAACGTGGGGCGTGCGGATCGGCTGGCTCGCGCAGACCGCGCTGCTCGCGGTCCAGGCCGCTCGCTCCGACGGCTTCCCGTGGTCGAGCTGGGCGGGCTCGCTCAACCTCTTCGTGTGGCTCGTCGTCGGCGCCTACCTGATCTGGGGCTGCCGCCCGCGGTTTCGGCTGCTCGGCCTCACGGTCATGCCCCTCGCCGCGACCCTGTTCGTCGTCGCGCGGGTCGGCGGTGGCACAGCAGCCGGCGCGCGCTCCCACTACAGCAACCTCTTCCTGGTCTTGCACGTCGGCTTCGTGCTCGCCGCATTCGCCGGCTTCACGCTCGCCGCGGCGCTGGCAGCGCTTTATCTCTGGGAGGAGCGGCGGTTGAAGCGTCGCGCAGCGGACATCCTTCGTTTGCGCCTGCCACCGCTAGCCGCGCTCGAACGCCTCGCCTTCAGGACGATCGTGGTGTCGCTGCCGCTGCTGACGCTCGGGTTGATCGCCGGGATCGTGCGGTTGCGCGAAGATCATGGCTCCGTCGACGCGCTCGAGGCGCTGACCGTGCTCACGTGGCTCGTCTACGGAGGCTTTGTCATTGCGCGACCAACCGGAAATCGTGCCGCCTATCTCGCGCTCGGCGGCTTCGTGCTCGTGATCGTCGCGCGGCTCGCGCTCGCCGGGGGTCACTTCGCATGACTCTCGCGCTCGTCGGGCTCTCGCACCACGTCGCTCCGGTCGAGTTGCGGGAGCGCGTGACACTGAATGTCGAGGCGGCAGGCGCACTCGCAGCGCTGCTCGGCGACGCCGTTTGCCTCTCGACGTGCAATCGGACGGAGATCTACCTCGCGGACGGCAACGACGAACGCGGAGTCGCGGCGCTCGAGGCGCTCGCCGGAGAACCGCTCGACGGCGTTCTCTACCGGCTGCACGACGATGCGGCAGCGTTGCATCTCTTCCGGGTGGCGGCGGGGCTCGATTCGCTCGTGCCGGGCGAGGGCGAGATCCTCGGCCAGGTCCGTGCTGCCTATGAGGTGGCGTCGACGGGGCCGCTGCTCGACCGCGTCTTTCGGCAGGCCCTTGGTGTCGGGAAGCGCGTGCGCACCGAGACGGCGATCGGGGAGAGCCCCGCGTCGGTCTCGTCGGCCGCGGCGGCGCTCGCCGCCCAGGTCTTCGGCGACCTCGAGGGCCGGCGCGTGCTGCTCGTCGGCGCCGGCCGGATCGGCGAGCTCGCGGCTTCGAACCTTGCCTCACGCGGCGCGACGATCGCCTATGTCGCGAACCGCACGGTCGATACCGCGCGCGAGCTTGCGCACCGGTTCGGCGGCTCCGCAATCGCGCTCGACGATCTCGGCGCGCACCTCGGTGACGTCGACGTCGTTGTCTCCTCGACGAGTGCCTCCGAGCCCGTGCTCGTCGCAGCGGACGTTCCCGCCCGCCGTCACAACCCGCTCTTCTTCATCGACATCGCGGTCCCGCGTGATCTCGATCCCGCGATTCACGAGTTGGACGGCTGCTTCCTCTACGACATCGACGACCTCGAGGCGGTCGTCGCCGAGACGCTTGCCGGCCGGCGTGCAGAGGCGGAGCGTGCCGAGGAGCTCGTGACCGAAGAGGCAGAGCGGTTCCGGTCGTGGCGCGCCTCGCTCGAGGTCGTTCCCGCGATTGCATCGTTGCGAGCCCGCGCGGAGGAGATCCGCTCGGCGGAGCTCGCGAAGGTGGACGGACGCGTGAGCGACGAGGAGCGGCGCACGCTCGAGTCGGTGACCGCCCAGATCTTGAACAAGCTCCTGCACCTGCCGACGGTACGCATGAAGGAGGCCGCTGTCGGGTCGGACGGCGCCGCGTATGCGGATGCCGTGCGTCATCTCTTCGGGCTCGAGGAGGAGCGTTGACGCCGGAGCCTGCACGACGCAGCGAGCGTCCGTTGCCGGTCGTCGCCCCGTCGGCGTTCCTGCGTGTTCGAATCGGCCAGCCGTCGTGCGGCCGAAGCACGCGGGGAGGGAGATCGAGCTGTGCTCGTTCGCATCGGGTCTCGCGGGTCTAGGCTCGCGCTCACCCAGGCCGAGCAGGCGGCCGCGGCGCTGCGCCGTGCGGGCGTCGAGATCGCGTTCGTCCCGATCACGACCGCCGGCGACCGCGACCGCTCGAGCCCGTTCGGCGAGATCGGTGCGCGAGGCGTGTTCGTGAAAGAGATCGAGGAGGCGCTTCTCGCCGGTCGCATCGACATCGCGGTGCACTCGGCCAAGGACATGACGTCGACTGACACGGCCGGGCTGACGATCGGCGCGTTCCTCGAGCGCGACGACCCGCGCGACGCGCTGGTCGGCGCGTCCGCGGTTCGCGCGGGGATGCGAGTCGGCACGGCGTCCGTTCGCAGGCGTGCGCAGCTGCTTGCCCTCGAGCCGTCGCTCCGGATCGAGCCGATGCGCGGCAACGTCGACACACGTCTGCGCAAGCGCCGCGAGCGCGGCCTGGACG
>JBAQHS010000279.1:0-8305 GCA_049288455.1 Gaiellaceae bacterium
CGCTGCGACCTGGCGCCGTTCCTGCCCGTCCACCGGGTCGTCGCCGCGGGCGGCATCGGCAGCTGGGGCGGCCTCGGGGTGGAGTACAAGCGACGCCTGCTGGAGCTCGAAGACGTTGCTCTCTGAAGAGCTTCGCCATGAGCTGGCCCAGCTCGCGCCACAACGGCGATGTTGCCGCCACGCCGAGCTCTCGGCGCTCTTCCACACGTCGGGAGCGTGGCATCTGCGCGGCGGCGGAGTTGCCGTGCATCTCGATCTCGCGAGCTCGGCAGCTGCACGGCGCGCGTTCGCGCTCCTCCGCGATCTCGGTGTGCACTCGGAGATCCGCACCTATCGCCGGCAGGCCTTCGACCGTGCGACGAGATACCAGCTCCACGTCAACGTCGAAGCTCATGCGCTCACCGTCCTCCGTGAAGCCGGCGTGCTTTCAGCCGCAGGGGCGCCCCTCGAGCATCCGCCGAAGCGGGTGGTAGGACGCTCCTGTTGCCGCGGCGCCTACCTGCGGGGAGCGCTCCTCGGCAGCGGCTCGCTGTCGGGTCCTCGCGATCCGCACCTCGAACTGCGCACGAGCGGCATCGAAGGTGCCCGCTTCATCGCCGAGGTCGCCGCTCGTGAAGATGTGACGCTCGCCGTGAGCGAGCGTCGCGGGCATGCGATTGCGTACGCGAAGGGGCACGAGGCGATCTCAGACCTGCTCGCGGTTGCAGGGGCAAGCGACACCGTGCTGCGGTTGGAAGAGCACGCGGTCGTCGCCGCGACGCGAGCGCGCGCAAATCGCCTCGCGAACGCCGACGAGGCGAACCTCGTTCGCGCCGCTCGCGCCGCGCACTCGCAACTCGAGGCAATCCGCTCGCTCGGTGTCGACGCCCTCCCGGTCGACCTCGTCGAAATAGCCGAGCTGCGGCTGCGGCATCCATCGGCGAGCGTGCGCGAGTTGGCAGCGAAAGCGCGTCCGCCACTCTCGAAGGCTGCGGCCCATCGCCGCCTGCAGGCGATCGTCAGTCTCGCCGACTTACCACTTGCAACTCCTCTAGCGAAGTAATTGTCAGCATCCCCATACTGATCCATGTGGCGGGTCCGGGTTCGGCCGACAGTGGATACAGACCCCGTCCACCGTCAACGGAATCGAACACGGTTCATCCGGAGGGGGAGGTCGTCCTCGGAGCTTCCCCTCCGGCCCGCCACATCTGCCTTGACGCTTGGCCGTCCGCAGCGCGCCCGCGGTGATATAGCTTTCGCGGCGTGAGTCAGGCCACGTTCGACGAGCTGCGGGGACGCCTCGCCGAGATCTCGGATCTCGTGAAGACGGCTGCGCTCCTCGGCTGGGACCAGCACGTGATGATGCCGCCCGGCGGGGCTCCGCTGCGCGCCGAGATGATGGCGACGGTCGGCCGGATCGCGCACACGAAGTTCACCTCGCCCGAGATCGGCAAGCTCCTCGATGGGCTCCGCGACTGGGGTGAGCAACACGAATACGACTCGCTGGAGGCGAGCCTGATTCGGGTCGCCTCGCGTGACTGGGAGAAGCTTCGGCAGGTGCCGGCCGACCTGCGCGCAGAGATGTCGCGCTCGGCGGCGCTCGCGAATCCCGTGTGGGTGGAGGCACGCAAGACGAACGATTTCAAGACATTTCTGCCCGTGCTGCGCAAGAACCTCGACCTGCGGAAGCGCTACATCGACTGCTTCGAGGTCGGCGACGAGCCGTACGACATCGTGCTCGACGACTACGAACGTGGCATGAAGACGAAGGAAGTGCGCCGGATCTTCGACTACCTGAAGGAGCACCAGGCGCCGCTCGTCAAGGAGGTCGCCGCAAACGGTGGCATTGCGGCTCCGGAGCACGACTTCGACTTCGAGTCGCAGAAGGTCTTCGAGCTCGAGGTTGCACGGGCGTTCGGATACGACGACGACAACTGGCGGCTCGACCCCACGGTGCATCCGTTCGCATCCGGCACCGGCGTCACCGACATCCGGATCACGACGCGCTACTTCCACGAGCACCTCGGAGGCCTGTTCGGAACGATGCACGAATTCGGGCACGGTCTCTATGAGCGGCAGGTCGACCCGGCGCTCGAGCGCACGCCGCTCGCCCGCGGCGTCTCGCTCGGCATGCACGAGTCCCAGAGCCGCATGTGGGAGAACCTTGTCGGACGGTCGCTGCCGTTCTGGCGGCACTTCTTCCCACGCCTGCAGGAGCTGTACCCCGGCGAGTTGCGGGGCTACGACGCCGAGCAGTGGTACCGCGAGGTGAACGCCACCTCGCCGTCGCTGATCCGCGTCGAGGCCGACGAGGCCACGTACAACCTGCACATCATCCTGCGGTTCGAGCTCGAGCAGGCGATGCTGGCCGACGAGTTCCCGCTGGAACAGCTCCCCGAGGAGTGGAACCGCCGCATGTGGGAGTACCTCGGGATCGAGGTGCCGAACGACACCGAGGGCGTGCTGCAGGACGTGCACTGGTCGGGTGGCTCGATCGGCTATTTCCCGACGTACGCGCTCGGCAACCTGATCTCCGCCCAGATCTGGGAGAAGATCACCGCCGACCTGCCCGACCTCGACGACTCGTTCGAGGAGGGTGAGTTCGGGCCGCTGCGCGACTGGCTGCGCGAGCACCTGCACCGCCATGGCCGCAAGTTCACGCCCGGCGAGACACTCGAGCGCGTCGTCGGCACGGCCGAGATCGATCCGGAGCCCTACGTCCGCTATCTCCGCGAGAAGCTGGCGTCGATCTACGGCATTGCCGCGACCTCGGCCGCAGCGTAGTTAGAGTCGCCCTATGGCGAAAACGCGCGTAGGCATCAATGGCTTCGGCCGGATCGGCCGCAACTTCTTCCGGGCGGCGCTCGAACGCGATGGCGATTTCGAGATTGTGGCGTTCAACGACCTCGGTGACGTGCCGACGATGGCACACCTGCTGCGCCACGACTCGGTGCTCGGCCGCTTCGGCGAGGAGGTCGAGGTGGCGGGCGGCTCCCTGAAGGTCGCCGGCAATGAGATCAAGGGCCTCGCCGAGCGAGACCCTGCGAACCTGCCCTGGCGCGAGCTCGAGATCGATGTGGTGATCGAGTCGACCGGGTTCTTCACCGATCGCGCGTCCGCGCAGAAGCATCTCGACGCCGGCGCGAAGAAGGTGATCATCTCGGCGCCTGCGACCGACCCTGACGTGACGCTCGTGCTAGGCGTGAACGACGACTCCTACGACCCCGCGCAGCATTCGATCATCTCGAATGCGTCATGCACGACGAACTGTGTGGCGCCGATGGCGAAGGTCCTCGACGAAGGCTGGGGCATCGAGCGCGGCTTCATGACGACGATCCACGCGTACACGAACGACCAGCAGATCCTCGACCTCCCGCACAAGGATCTTCGGCGCGCGCATGCCGCGGCCATCAACCTGATTCCGACCTCGACCGGCGCCGCCCGAGCGATCGGGGTCGTGCTGCCGCACCTGAAGGGCAAGGTCGACGGAATCTCCGTCCGCGCGCCGGTCCCGACCGGCTCGATCACCGACTTCGTCGTGCAGCTCGGCCGCGAGGCGACCGTCGAGGAGATCAACGCGGCCTTCGAGCAGGCTGCAGCAAGCGGTCCACTCGCGCCGTATCTCGACTACTCGACGGAGCCGCTCGTGTCGACGGCGATCGTCCACTCGCCGGCCTCGTGCACCTTCGACAGCCCGCTGACGATGTCTGGTGGCACGTTCGTGAAGGTCTTCGGCTGGTACGACAACGAGTGGGGCTACTCGTGCCGGCTCGTCGACCTGGTGCCGAAAATCGTCGCGTGAGCCGCCCGCGGTCCGTCGAGAGCGTCGACGCCCGCGACAAGGTCGTCCTTGTCCGCTCCGATCTGAACGTGCCCCTCGAGGCGGGTCGGGTTGCGGACGACACGCGTATTCGGGCGTCGCTGCCGACGCTGCAGCTGCTCCTCGACGGCGGCGCTCGCGAGGTTCGGGTGTGCTCGCACCTCGGTCGCCCGAAAGGCCCCGACGACGAGCATGTGATGGAGCCGGTCCGCGCGCGCCTACGCGAGTTGCTCGCCGACGAGCGCGTCACCGTGCTCGAGAACACGCGGTTCGCGCCCGGCGAGACGAAGAACGATCCGGCGTTCGCCAGGGAGCTCGCGGCCGGCTGCGATCTCTACGTGAACGACGCTTTCGGCTCCGCGCACCGAGCGCACTCCTCGACGGTCGGCGTCGCGGAGCTCCTGCCCGCGTACGCGGGCCTGCTGCTGCTCGCCGAGCTCGACCATCTCGGCACGCTGCTCGGCGAGGTCGAGCACCCGTTCGTGATCGTGGCCGGCGGCGCGAAGGTGGCCGACAAGGTCGGTGTGCTCGAGAATCTCGGCGCGCGTGCCGACCAGGTGCTGATCGGGGGCAAGATGGCCGAAGAGGTGCGCGACGACAATCCGTTCGGATTCGACGTCGTGCTGCCGATCGACGTCGTCGCGGCGGAATCCTTCGCCGCCGACGCGGCGGCGCGCGACGTCCCGTTCAACGCCTTGCCCGACGGGTGGCTCGGCCTCGACATCGGCCCATCCGCACGCGTTGATTTCGCAAGCCGCATCGCGGGCGCGAAGACGGTGTTCTGGAACGGCCCGATGGGTGTCTTCGAGTGGCCGCGGTTCGCGGAAGGAACGTTCGCAGTCGCACGCGCAGTCGCGGATTGCGACGGCTTCACCGTCGTCGGCGGAGGCGACTCGGTGCGCGCAGTGCACGACGCGGGGGTCGCAGACCGCGTCTCGTGGATCTCGACGGGCGGTGGCGCGGCGCTCGAGCTCCTCGAAGGACGCGACCTGCCCGGCGTGAAAGCGATTCCGTGCTGATCGCCGGGAACTGGAAGATGTTCAAGGGCCCCGCCGAGGCCGGCGACCTCTGCCGGGCGCTTCGCGATGCAGCGCTGCCGGGAAGCGTCGACGTCGTCGTCTGCCCGCCGTTCGTGTCCCTTGCCGCCGCGGTGCAGGCACTCGCCGGGACGGAGATCGGCGTCTTCGCCCAGAACTGTCACTGGGAGGCGGAAGGTGCGTTCACCGGCGAGGTCTCCGCCCCGATGCTGCGCGAGCTCGGCGTCTACGGAACCCTCGTCGGGCACTCCGAGCGGCGGCAGTACTTCGGTGAGACCGACGAGACCGTCGGCAAGCGCGTCCGCGCGGCGCTCGCCGCCGGGCTCCATGTGATCGCCTGCGTGGGTGAGACCGAGGCCGAGCGGGAGGCGGGCGAGACCGAGGCGGTGCTCCGTCGTCAGCTCGCCGTCCTGGAGCCGGACGACAACCTCGTGATCGCCTACGAGCCGGTCTGGGCGATCGGCACGGGGAAGTCCGCGACTCCCCAGATTGCGCAAGCCGCGCACGAGATCGTACGGTCGGTGATCGATGCGCCGGTGCTCTACGGCGGCTCGGTCAAGCCCGAGAACGCGGCCGAGCTCCTCTCAGAGCCCGCGATCGACGGCGCGCTCGTCGGTGGGGCAGCCCTCGATGTCGATTCGTTCGCAGCGATTTGCCGGGCAGCGGCGTCAGTCTCGTAACGCTCGTCATCCTCGATGGCTGGGGATGCGCGCCCGCCGGGCCGGGCAACGCCGTGGCGCTCGCAGACACGCCGACGTTCGACCGTCTCTGGGAGATGTTCCCGCACACGACGCTCGACGCGTCCGGGCCGGCCGCGGGGCTGCCGCCGGGCCAAATGGGTAACAGCGAGGTCGGCCACCTCACGATCGGCGCAGGGCGACGGCTCCACCAGGATCTGATGCGGGTGAACGCGGCGATCGAGGACGGGTCGTTCTTCGAGAACCCTGTCCTGCAATCCGCGTTCGAGCGCGGCAACCGAGTGCACCTGCTCGGCCTGGTGTCGCACGGTGGCGTCCACTCGCACATCGAGCATCTGAAGGCGCTGCTGCGGTTCGCGCCCGAGAAGACCTGGATCCACGCGTTCACCGACGGACGCGATGTCTCGCCGACGTCCGCCGTTCGCGACCTTGCCGAGCTGCCCCTCGAGCGAATCGCGACGGTCGTCGGGCGCTACTACGCCATGGATCGCGACAACCGGCTTGACCGGACGCAGAAGGCATTCGACGCAATCGTCGACGGGCGCGGCACGGTGTCATCGTCGGCCGGCCTTCTCGATGCTGTCCAGGCGAGCTACGACGCAGGCATCACCGACGAGTTCCTCGAGCCGCTCTGCGTCGAAGGCACCCCGCGCCTTGAAGCCGGGGACACGGCGATCTTCTTCAACTTCCGGCCCGACCGTGGACGGCAGCTGACGAGACTGCTGCTTGACCACGGCGTCGACGTGACGACGATGACGAGTTACTCCTCGGAGCTCGATGTGCCGGTCGTGTTTGGAGAGCAGAACGTCCCCAACACGCTCGCCGAGGTTCTCGCAGCCCACGGTGTCCGGCAGTTGCACGTCGCCGAGACCGAGAAGTACGCCCATGTGACGTACTTCTTCAACGGCGGCCGCGAGGAGGCTTGGCCCGGCGAGACGAGGCTGCTCGTGCCGAGCCCGCGTGATGTCCCGAGCTACGACCTGAAGCCCGAGATGTCGGCGGCCGGCGTGGCTGACCGCGTCGTAGCGGAAGTGGGGGACGGGTACGGGTTCTGCGTCGTCAACTTCGCGAATCCCGACATGGTCGGTCACACGGGCAGCATCCCGGCCGTGATCGAGGCGGTCGAGACGGCCGACGCCGCGCTCGCGCGCGTCGTCGAGAGGGTGACCGAGTTGGGTGGAGTCGCGCTGATCACCGCCGACCACGGCAACGCCGAGAAGATGCTCGAGGACGACGGCGTCAGCCCGCATACGGCGCACACCACAAACCTCGTGCCGCTGATCGTGACCGCGGCCGGAGCCCCCCTTTCAGACGGCGGCGAGCTCGCCGATCTCGCCCCGACGGTGCTCCATTTGCTCGGCCTCGAACCGCCCAGCGAGATGACCGGAAAGCTTCTCGTAAAAGACACGTAAGGCCGATAGCGCCAGCCGAAAACAGGGCTATACTCCGGGCCTCTTGTCCCTCCCGCAGCCAGATCTGGCGATTCTTCGGAAGGCCCAGCGTGGTGACGAGCGTGCGTTCGCCATCATCGTGCGGATGTACGAGACCCCGGTCTACAACTACGTCCTCCGTCTGACGAACGGCGAGAAAGCGCTCGCCGAGGACCTCACGCAAGAGGTGTTCCTGCGGGTCTTCCAGGGACTGCCGAGATTCTCGTTGCGCTGCAAGTTCACGACGTGGCTGTTCCAGGTGACGAAGAACCGCGTGCTCGACGAATTGCGCGCCAAGGAGCGCCGTCCGCTGGCGCCGGTTTGCATCGACGACGTGCCACCGCTGGAGGCGCTCGAGTTGCCGGTCGAGCGCGTCGAGGAGATCGATGCGTTGTGGCGCGCGATCGAGGGACTGCCGGTCGACCTGAAGATGGCGCTGCTGCTGCGCGACGTCGTCGGCCTGTCGTACAACGAGATCGCCGACTCGCTCGAGATTACGCTCGCAACGGTGAAGTGGCGGATCTTCAAGGCTCGCGAAGATGTGCAGATCGCACTCGCGCGCCAGGGGATCACGTTCGGCTCGTCGGCGGCACCGGTCCCGCGCGAAGTGCACTCGCTTTAATAAGTCGCTAGCGCGAGTACCGCTTCAGCCAGAGCTCGAGGTTGCGCGCCTGCGCGGCGGCCGTCGGCGCCTGTTGCACCGGCACGACGTGTGGCTGCTTGTTGCCACCGGTTGCGGCGATGGCGATCGCCGCCACGATCGCGGCCGCAGCGCAGGCAGCGAGCACGTACGGCGCCCGCAAGCGCGTCGTGTGTCGACGCAGAACAACGGTCGGCGAGACGATCGTCTCGCCACGCAGAATCGTTGCCACCTCGGCGGCTGTCGGGCGTCGGCTCGGTTCGGGCGAGCGTGCGCGCTCGATGAGGTCTCGGATCTCCCGTGAGCGGTCGTCGAGCAACTCGTCGAACACGACGCCGAGCGACCACACGTCCGCGGGCGGGCCGACGACGTGTCCGGCTGCCTGCTCCGGCGAGAGGTAGCGAAGGGTGCCGAGCACCGTGCCGACCTGCGTCACCATCGTCTCCTCGGCGGCGCGGGCGATACCGAAGTCCGCGATCTTCACCTCGCCCGGCCGCGCACGTAGGAGGTTTGCCGGTTTCAGGTCGCGGTGGATGATCCCGGATGCGTGCGCATGGGCAAGCCCTTCGGCAACCTGCGCCGCCTCGGAACGCGTGAGCGTCCCGCCCTCGAGGGTCCCGCCTCCGACAAGCTCCATGACGATGCAGGGCAGCCCGTCGATCTCGGTGACGTCGAACGTCCGGACGAGCGAGGGATGATGC
>JBAQHS010000280.1:0-1818 GCA_049288455.1 Gaiellaceae bacterium
CGGCAATTGGAGCACTCCCGGATGGTGGCCTGGATGCGGCGCATCTCAGCCAGGTCGGGCTTGAACGTAGGCACCGCTATGCCCTGCGCCCGACCCGGCCGACCTGCTTGATCCAGGCCATCCCCGAAAGCACTCGAATTACCGATCAACCATCTAAACGGCTGCGTTCGTGATCGTCAGCTCGACGTGCTTGCGCGACGCGTTGCCCCGAATGTCGGCGGCTTCGACCTCGAGCCGATACGCCCCGTCGGCGTGCTGTCGCGTGTCGAACTTCCTGGCAAGCAGGAAGCGAAAAAGGCCTGCCTTGTTCGGATGGTTCTGCGTCGTGCCGGCCGCGTAGACAGTCGAGTAGCGCGACGCCGGCAGCAGAGTCGCGCGGAAGTCGGCAACGACGTTCCACGGAACGATCGCCCGGCTGCCACGCAGGAGTCGCCAGCGGAGGAGCGCGGGCGAGACCGGCAACCCCTTCCAGGGTGGCGGCGCCGCGATCGGTGTGATGTCGTGCGCCTCAGCGATCAACGCGACGATTCCTGTGAGGAAATCCGGCGCGAGGGACTTGCCCGCGCGCTCCGCGAGGACCTTGCCGACCACCGGCGCGCCGAAGTCGGCAAAGGGAGTCAGGGCGCCCTTCCGCAACGGGTTCCAGTACTGACCACCGCGGCGCTCGGCGAAGTGCACATGCCCCCAGCCGTTCGCGATGTGGCCGAGCAGCTGGTGCTGGGCGACATGCTGCTTGTGCTTGACGGCCGGCACGATGTGCCAGTAGCCGTGTTCGCTCGCGCCGCCGCCTTCGACGACGGCGACGTTCTGGGCGCCCTCGATGTCGATGACGCCGGCCTCCACGGCGTAGACCGGTGTGCCGTCGGCGCCCGACACGTCAATGCCGAAATGAAACGCCTTCCCGCCCTTGTCGCCGATGCGCGGATCGCAGAAGAACGCACGCACGGGGTGCTGCTGGTCGAACGGCGCGAGCGGCCAGCAGTAGCTCACCGATTCGCCATCGCTTCACGCATCTAGGGTGCGGCTTTCACCCGATCGATCACTACATACCCATTGCGTGATAGCCGCTGTCGACGTACAGGGTCGTCCCGGTCACGTTCCGCGCGCCGTCGCCGAGCAGGTACGCGGCCGCCGCACCGACGTCCTCGGCATCGACATGCCGGTGCAAAGGCGAACGCTCCTCGACGATCGACTCCATCGTCGGGAAACCCGCGATCGAGCGGGCCGCCAGCGTGCGCACCGGCCCCGCCGAGATCGCGTTGACACGGATGTTCTTCGCGCCGAGATCCCACGCGAGGTACTTGACCGACGAATCCAGCGTCGCCTTCGCCACGCCCATCACGTTGTAGTGCGGCACGGCGCGCTCGCCGCCGAGGTAGGTCATGGTGACCACCGATCCGCCGCCGGCAGCCTCCATCAGCGGCTCCGCGGCGCGCGTCGTCGCAACGAGGGAATAGGCGCTCACGTCGATCGCCATCCAGAACCGGTCGCGCGGCGTGTCGGTGAACCGACCTTCGAGGTCCTCAGCGGCCGCGAACGCAACCGAATGTACGAGGATGTCGAGCTTTCCCCCGAACACATCGCCTACCTCCGCGAAGACCCGCTCGATCGCCGCGTCGTCGCGGACGTCGAGCTCCGTGACGAGCTTGCCGCCGACCGAGTCTGCGAGGTCGCGGACGTTCTTCTCGATCCGCTCGCCCTGAAAGGTGAATGCGAGCTCCGCGCCACCGTCGGCGAGGCGCTTTGCGATCGCCCAGGCGATCGACCGCTTGTTGGCGACACCGAGAATGAGAGCGCGTTTTCCCTGGAACATTGGAA
>JBAQHS010000281.1:0-2442 GCA_049288455.1 Gaiellaceae bacterium
CGTCACGAGCGCGCGCAGCGTCGCGCCGACCCTCATCGCGGGGCGACCCGGCGGGAGCCAGCGCGCGGCGCCGCGCACCTCACCCGCCGTGGCCCAGATCTCCGCGGCCGTCACCTCGAACCCGACCCGAAAGAGCCACGGCAACAAGCGCCTACGGCGCTCGTCGTCGGGAATCAGCCAGGTCCAGGCCGGGTCGTCGTGAAACGCCCGCGCGAGCATGTCGCTCGCCTCGCCGAGCCTGCCCGGTTCCAGCCGCACAACTTCCACGCGCTGAACTTACGGCACTGCGCCGTCGACTTGCCGCCTGCGAGTGTCGGTTATGCGGCCTTGATCTCGAGGATCTTGAACTTCAGCGACCCACGCGGGGCCGTCACTTCAACGGTCTCGCCTTTCTTGTGGCCCATGATCGCCTTGCCGACCGGCGACTCGTTCGACAGCTTGTTCTCGGCCGGGTTTGCCTCGGCCGAGCCCACGATGTGGTACTCGAACGTCTGCTTCGCCGCGACATCGCGCAGGCGGACGCGGGACCCGATCGAAACCGTGTCCTTCGAGATCTCCTTCTTGGTGATCACGCGTGCAGTCAGCAGGCGGTCTTCGAGCTGAGCGATCTTGTGCTCGAGCATCGCCTGTTCGTTCTTGGCATCGTCGTACTCTGCGTTCTCGGCGATGTCGCCGAATTCCCGAGCAACACGAATTCGCTCAGCTACTTCCCGGCGCTTGTCGCCGCGGAGTAGATCGATCTCCTGCTTGAGCTTTTCGTAGCCCTCGGGAGTGAGGATTACTTCCTTCAACAAAGGCCTCCTGACCCCAGCAGAAACGGGCGGGAATGGTAGCGGCGCTGTCAAGGGTGCCGCAAGCCATGGGGGCTACCATTCACAGACTGTGAACATCGACCTCGCAGATAGCTGGTTTCTCGGCAACGTCGAGATCCCGGGAAGGCTCGTGCTGGCGCCGATGGCGGGGGTCAGCGTCCAGGCGTTCCGGCGCCAGGGCCGGCGCTACGGCGCCGGGCTCGTCTGCTCCGAGATGGTCTCTGTGGCCGGGATTCAGCACCGGAACGAGCGGACGCTCGGGTATCTGCGCGTCGGGGCCGACGAGCACCCCCTCGCCATCCAGATCTTCGGGTCGGATCCGGTCGCGATGGCCGAGGCCGCCCGAATGGTCGAGGCGGCAGGCGCCGACATCGTCGATGTGAACTTCGGCTGCCCGGTGAAGAAGGTCACGAAGACCGGCGCCGGGGCCTCGCTGCTCGACGACGCCGACCTCGCCTGCAGGCTCGTCGAGGCGATCGCGACCGCCGTGCCGCTGCCCGTGTCGGTGAAGATGCGCCGCGGCGTCGAGAACGGCTCGCGCCGCTGCCTCGAGGTCGGGCCGCGCCTCGTCGAGGCGGGCGCCGCGTCGCTGACTCTGCATCCGCGCTCGGCGAAGCAGATGTACACGGGCACCGCCGACCATTCGCTGACGGCCGAGCTCGTCTCACTCGTCGACGTGCCCGTGATCGCATCCGGCGACGTCGGCTCACGTGCACGCGCGCAGTCGGTGCTCGCGACGACCGGCGCGGTCGCCGTGATGGTCGGGCGCGCGGCGCAGGGCAACCCGTGGGTGCTGAGGGAGATCATGGGCGACGCTGCCGAGCCGTCCCGCGAGGAGGTCGTCGCGGAACTGCTGCTCTTCATGCGCGAGACCGTGCGCGAGCTCGGACCCGAGCGGGCGACCGGATTCCTGAAGAAGTTCTACGGCTGGTATCTCGGCCGCGGCCGCTTCCCGCGGCCGTTCAAGCAGGAGCTCGTGCTCCTCCGCTCGCTCGACGAGGTCGAAATGCGGCTGCTGGCCGCCGCACCGGGCGCGCGGTTCGTGCTCGAGCGCCTCCTGGCCGAGCTGCCCGACCCGGCCGACGAGGTGCTGCTCGACTCGCTACCGATCTCGATCTACGGCGGGGGTTAGCCCGGCCGAGGCCGGGTGATTCCGCTCCCAGACGAGCCGCAGCCCGTGCAGCGTCAGCTCCGGGTCGACCGCCGTCACCGTCCGCGTGTGCGGTGCGATCAGGTCGGCGAGACCGCCGGTCGCGACGACCGGTGCGTCGGACGCAGCGAGCTCGGCCTTGATGCGATCGACGATCGCGTCGACCTGGCCCGCGAACCCGTAGACGAGCCCCGACTGCAGCGCTGCGGTCGTCGTCTGGCTGATCACTCGCTCGGGCGCCACGAAGGGGACTTTCGGCAGCCGTGCCGCCCGCGCGAACAGTGCGTCCATCGAGACCTCGATGCCGGGCGCGAGCACCCCGCCCGCGAATTCGCCCGCCGCCGAGACGACGTCGAAGTTCGTGGTCGTGCCGAAGTCGACGACGACGGCCGGCGCCCCCTGGCGCTCACGTGCGGCGACGGCGTTCGCGATCCGGTCCGGGCCGACCTCGCGCGGATCGTCGTAGCGAATCACCATCCC
>JBAQHS010000282.1:0-1608 GCA_049288455.1 Gaiellaceae bacterium
CAGCCGCCAGCACCGCCGGGTCGGCGCCGACGGCGCGCGCGACCTCCTCGCGACTCACGTCGGCGTCGAGACCAACCGGCTCGTGCACGCCTGCGTCGACGACGACCACATCGACGCCACGCTCGAAAAGACGTTCGCGGAGAAACGCGTACTCCACCCCTTTGGTGTCGAGCGTGCCGACGAGCACGACGGTCGCCATTACGTGCGCTCCGCGAGCGGCTCGACGCCGAGGTAGCGGCGTTGCAGTTCCATATCGGTCGAGAGCAGGGCGGCAGTCGTCTCGGTCGCGATCGAGCCGGCCACCATCACGAGTTGCCGTTCGGCGATCGCGGTCGCCATGCCGAGGTTCTGCTCGATCAGCAGGATGGCAAGGCCCTCCTGCTCGAGCGTCCGGAACGTCTCGATGAGCTGCTCGATGATCGCCGGCGCGAGTCCCTCGGAGGGCTCGTCCATGATCAGAAGCTCGGGATTCGTGATCAGCGCGCGCCCGATCGCAAGCATCTGCTGCTCGCCGCCGGACAGTTGCGCGCCACCGTTGCGCCGCCGCTCAGCGAGGCGCGGGAAGAGCTCATAGATCCGCGCGACCGTCCAGCGCTTATCGCTGCGACCACGGCCCGCGAGCATGCGCAGGTGCTCGTCAACGGTGAGCGACGGAAACAGGCGGCGCCCCTGTGGCACGTAGCCGATCCCGAGCTTCGCGATCTTGTACGAGGGCTTGCCGACGAGGTCGGTGCCGCGATAGCGGATCGATCCCGTGACGCGCGCCGGCGGAATGCCGACGATCGCGTTGCAGAGCGTCGTCTTGCCCATGCCGTTGCGCCCGACCATCGCCGTCGCTCCGCCCGCGATCTCGAACGACACGTCCTCGAGCGCCTGCGCGGTGCCGTAGAACGCGCTGACGTTCTCGACGGCGAGGAGCGGCTGAGAACTAGCCATCGTTCCGGTTCCCGCGGCCGAGGTACAGGTCATGCACGGTCTGGTTCGCGCGGATCTCTGCCGGCGTCCCTTCGACGATCACGCGCCCGTCGTGCATCATCGTCACGCGGTCGGCGACACGTAGCGCCACGTCCATGTCGTGCTCGATCAGGATCAGCGTGATCGCTGGATCGAGCCCGAGCAAGAGCTCGGTGAGCGCGACGCGCTCGCCGCGGGAAAGCCCCGACGCAGGCTCGTCGAGCATCATCAAGCGCGGATTCGAGGCACGCGCCATCGCGACCTCGAGCTGACGTTGCTCTCCGTGTGAGAGCGATCCGACGAGCGTCTGCTCGCGCCCGCCGAGACCGACGACCTCAGCGAGCTCGCGCGCGCGCTCGCGCAGCGCGCGGTCGCGCTTGCCGAGCAGCACCGGGCGGAAGTGGCCGCTGCGAACCCCAAGTACTGCGAGGTAGAGATTGTCCTCGATCGAGAGGCCGAGGAACGAGCGAGACTTCTGATAGGTCCGCCCCATCCCGAGCCTTGCGCGCGCTCGCGGCGGCAATGTGCTCACCTCCGCGCCGAGAAACTCGATCGTGCCGGCACTCGGCGCGACGTCACCCGAGATGACGTTGAAGAGCGTCGTCTTGCCTGCGCCGTTCGGCCCGAGGATCGCGCGCCTCTCGCCGTGGGGGG
>JBAQHS010000283.1:0-2801 GCA_049288455.1 Gaiellaceae bacterium
GCACGGCCGGATGCAGCGCCGCCGCCGCGTCGGCGATCGTGCCCCACACGAACGCCGCGCCGATGCAGAGCGCGACGTCCCACGCGCCCGGCTCGAGCGGAACGGTCGCCGCATCCGCGGCCTGCACCTCGATCAGCGACTCGAGCCCTGCTGCGGCGATGCGCGTACGCGCCTCGGCCGCGAAGCCCTCGCGCAGCTCGATCCCGAGGATGTGGCAGCCGAAGGTCGAGGCGAGAATCAGCGCGGGGCCCGCCTTGCCGCAGGCGATGTCGAGTACCCGGCTCGCGGGAGTCAGCCGCAGATGCTCGCCGAGGAGCCGGATCTTCTCGGGGCTCGTCGCGTTCTGGATCTCGTGGTCGCGTTCGACGATCTCCCACGGCCACGCCATGCGCCGAACCCTACTTCGGCAGTTCACGTGGAGGTGGAGCCGGCGGCGCCGCAGGGCCGTCGACGTCCACCTCCTACGCGAGAGTCTTCACCGAGATCTCAGCCGACCCGGCAGCGCCGCAAGCTGTCGAACGAGGCGAGTTCTTCGGTGAGCTCATGCGCTAACTATCAGACGCCGCGGTTGGAGGAACGGAACGGCGAGGTATGAATCTGGTCAGAAGCCTGCGATGAACGATGCGATCCGCTCGCCGATCGCGGCTCCCTGATCCTCCTGCAGGAAGTGGCCCGCCCCCTCGAGCGGCGGATCGAGCTGCGCCGCCGGCAGGAGCTCGGCCATTACCTCCGCCGCGCGCCGGGAGAAGATCGGGTCGCTGTCGCCGAAGAGCACGAGCGCCGGGCGGTCGAAGGTGCGCAGCGCATCGCGCACGGCGAGCATCGCCGGGCCGGAGGGGTGGTCGGCGCCGGTCGCAACGAGCTCGGGGAACTGCACGACGCCCACGCGGGACTCCAGGACAGGGAACGGCGCGTCGTAGCCCGCGATCACCTCCTCACTCGCAGGCTGCACCAGCGACATGCGCACGAGCTGGCCCGGGATGATCTCGGTGTCGACGCGGCGCATGAACGCCTGGAAGCGCAGCCACTCCTCGTTCGGCGCGCGGGCGCCGATGCCGGTGTTCATGACGACGAGCCGGGCGACACGCTCGGGGTTCTCGACGGCGAACCGGAAGCCGAGCGGCCCGCCCCAGTCCTGCATCACGACAGTGATATTGCGAAGGTCGAGCTCGGCGGCGAACCGCGACAGCGAGTGAGCGTGGCGGTCGTAGGAGTACCAGCCGCGGTCGGTCGGTTTGTCGGAGCGCCCGAAGCCGAGGTAGTCCGGCGCGACGCAGCGCGACGCGCCGGTGAGCTTCGGGATCACCTTCCGGTACAGGAACGACCAGGTCGGCTCGCCGTGCAGCAGGAGCACGGGGTCGCCCTCGCCCTCGTCGAGGTAGTGCAAGCGCAGGCCGTCCTGTTCGAGATAGTGCGGCGCGAACGGGAAGTCGGGCAGGCCCTCGAAGCGCTCGTCGGGTGTGCGGTACGCGTCGATCCGCGGAGCCTACGCCGTCGCAGGGCGAAACTCATGAACCTGGTTAACCCCGAACCAGGTTCCAGCCCGCAACCTGGTTTGGGTTTCAACCAGGTTGCCGAGTTTCGGTCGCCCTCGGCTTTGGCGCGAAACTCATGAACCTGTTCCTGGTTAACCCCGAACCAGGTTCCTACTCGGCGTCGGCCTCGTCGGCCGCGAGAATCACGCGTTCGGGCGGACGGGTCGGCAGCTCGGAGCTGACGTACGACCGCACGGCCTCGGCGATGCCGACGTCCTTCTTCGCCTGCTCGGAGAGGAACCAGCGGTGCTCGAGCACCTGGTGGAAGATCTCCGCCGCCGGCAGCCGCCCCCACAGCTCGTCGGGCACAGCCGCGACCGTCGGCTCGAACACCTCGTCACGCCACCGTGACGCAACGACCGACTCGGGCAGCGCGCGTTTCTCCGTGCGCTCCAGTGCCTCGCGATACCGCGCGAGGTCGTTCAGCATCCGGCGCGCCTGGTTCTCCTGCGCGTCGAGGCCGGTGAGGCGCAGCAGCCGGTGACGGTGATGACCCGGCTCGACGACGTGCGGGTCGAGACGCAGGCGGTAGCCGCCCGGGGTCGAGTCGACCTGGATCTCCTCGACGTCGAAGCCGAGCGCGTTCAGCCGCTCGAGCCGCTCGTCGACCTTGAAGCGCTCGTCCGGCCCGAACACCTCCTCGCGGGTCAATTCTCTCCACAGCGCTTCGTAGCCGCGCACGATCTCGGCGCCCGTTTCGTCGGGGTCGAGATCGGCGGGCAGGCCGACCTCGGCGTCGACATCGAGCAGCTCGCCGATCACGTTCGTCTGCGCGATGTCGAGGTCGTAGGCGCGCTGGCCGTCGGAGAGCGAGCCGTGCAACTCGCCGGTCTCGGCGTCGACGAGGTACGCCGACAAGGCGCCCGCGTCACGGCGGAAGAGCGTGTTTGAGAGCGAGCAGTCTCCCCAGAAGAACCCGCGCAGGTGTAGCCGCGTCAGCAGCTCGACGAGCGCGTTCAGCAGATGCGTGCGCAGATCGGGAATCGCCGCGCCGGCAAAGAGCGCGCGGTAGGGCAGCGAGTACTCGAGATGGCGCGTGATCAGCACGGCGTCGAGGTCGCCGCGGCCGGTAACGATGCCGACCGCCTCGACGACCGGCATGCCCTGGCTCTCGAGCCGCCGCAGCAGTGTCCACTCCCGCCGGGCGGGGCGTTCCGGCAGCTCCTTCAGCGCGTAGAGGGCGCCGTCGTACTCGACGAAGCGCACCACGTGCCTGCTGATGCCGCGGATCAGGGTGACGAACCGCTCCGACTGCCACTGCTCGAG
>JBAQHS010000284.1:0-8755 GCA_049288455.1 Gaiellaceae bacterium
TCACGTACGCGAAGCAGGATGCGGCGAAGAAGGACGACGTTGCAGACCCGGGGAAGGGATACGTCGACGAGTTCACGCCGGCCGGGCAGCTCGTTGCTCACGTCGTGAACTCGGGGAAGCCGAACGCGCCGCTGAATGCCGCGTGGGGCCTCGCGCTCGCGCCGGCCGACTTCAGCGTGTTCGCTTCCGATCTGCTGGTGGGTAACTTCGGCAATGGCCGGATCAGCGCCTACACGCAGCGCGGCGACAAGTGGGTGTTCAAGGGCCAGCTGAAGCACGCCGACGGCAGCCCGATCGCGATCGACGGTCTCTGGGGCATCGCGTTCGGCAACGGCGCGGCGGCAGGGCCGGCGAACAGCCTCTACTTCCTCTCCGGGCCTTCCGCAGAGGCGCACGGCCTCTTCGGATCGATCACAGCCGGCTAGAGGTTTGATGTGGAATTGCGTGCTTGCGGGGATGGCTCAGACCAAGCAGCTCGTTCGGGTCGGGTGAAGGCATAGCGGTGCCTACGTTCAAGCCCGACCCGGGCGAGATGCGCAGTGTGTCTGAGCCACCAGCCGCGAGTGCGCGTGCATTTCACATCAAGCCTCTAGGCGCCGCGGGTCGTCCGTGGCGCCCGGTGGGCCGCGGCAACGACGCGTTCGACCGCCTGGCGAAGCGCGCCCGGCACCGCGACGTCGCCACCCTGGAAGCGCTTCCAGGCCGCCGCCGGCTTGCCGCGACGCGAGCTCAGGCCGCTGACCCCTTCGAAGTCGGGCACGAGCGTGACGGTCCGCTTCTTGCCGGCGACGCGCACGATCGTGTCGTTGGCGATCTGCTCGGCCTCGGCCGGTGTTGTGCCGCGCGGTGCGTCGCGGTCGTGAACGATCACGTACGGGATCTCGCAGGCGTTGCAGATCTCCGCGTACAGCGGCATGTTCCCTTTGCCGCTGCAGTCGACGATCGAGATCGCCTCCTGGTCGATGTCGAAGCCGAGCGCTTCGAAGATGAACGGGAACGCGAGCTTTTCGGTGCGGCCTTCGACAAACAGCACCGCCCGGGACAGGAAGATCTCGGCGCGCTCGGCGTCGAACTCCGCGAACATCCTGAACGTCTGCTTCTGGGTGAGTGACTCCGGCTGCAGCAAGCGTGTGCCGGTTCGCTCGTCGTGGCGAACGAGCACGAGCTCGTTCAGCGTGTCGACTCCCAGGAACGCCGCCGCGTGCGTCGAGTACAGCACCTGGTTGCGGATCGCGAGCCTCCGCAGCAGGCGGTTGAGATGCCGCTGCGCAGGCGGGCTGAGGTAGAGCTCGGGCTCCTCGATCAGCACGACGAGGCCACGGACGGCAGCGTCGACGAGCGCCGCGATGGAGCGGATCAGCGCGAGCCCGCCATCCTCGGTGTGATTGCCCCCGCGCACCGTGCGCACCGCGCGTGTCCGCTCGTGGTCGGTTGCTGCGAGCAGGGTGGTCGGCCGCAGCCCGGCGGGGAAGTAGAGCGACGGTGGCGCGCCCTCCCGGTTCAGGTTCAGCGTGTCGGGCGGTCGCGCGTCGAGGAACAGGGTGCGCTCTCCGACGGCCGCCTCGACATGCACGCGCGTGTGCCCGCGCGAGACGTCGGCGCCGGCCGGCATCGGGGCGGCGGCCTCGAGCAGCGACCAGATCGCCGAGAGGACTGTCGACTTCCCGGACGACGACTCGCCGACGAGCACGCAGATTCGTCCGGGCTCGAGCGCGACGTCGCGCGCGCTTCGGTACCCGTTGATCGTGATCCGTTGGAGGAGCGCCATCAGCTGATCCGGCTCTACCCCCGGAGCGTGTTTCGCAAAAAGAAGAGGAGGTTGGCCGGCCGCTCACCGAGCCGGCGCATGAGGTACGGATACCACTCCGGCCCGTAGGGCGTCGCTACGAGCACCTTGTAGCCACGCCGGACGAGCGAGAGCTGCAGCTGCGGGCGCACGCCGTAGAGCATCTGAAACTCGAATCGGTCGGAGGGGATGCCGTTCGACTCGGCGTAGCGAATTGCATGCTCGATCAGGCTCTCGTCGTGGGTTGCGACGGCGGTGTGACCGCCGCCCGACAGCATCCGCTCGAGCATGCGCACGTAGGCGGCATCGACGTCAGCCTTGCGCGGGTACGCGACCTCGGCGGGCTCGAGGTACGCGCCTTTGACCAGCCGCAGGTTCGGCGCGAGCGGCAAGAGCGAGTCCAGATCGGCGGGCGTGCGGTAGAGGTACGACTGCAGCACGGTGCCGAGCTCGTCGAAGCCTTCCGCCCGCAGGCGCCGGTAGATGCGGAGCGTCGCATCGACGAACCGCGATTGCTCCATGTCGATGCGGATGAACGCGCCGAGACCAAGAAGCGTGCGCAGGTTGCTCACGGCGAGCTCCTCGTCGATCTCGAGGCCGAGGTGGGTGAGCTTCAACGCGACGTTCGCGCGTAGGCGCTCGGCGGCGATTCTCGCGATGATCTCGCGGTATGCCTCGACGACCGCCGCGCTTTGGGCCGGCTCGACGACACCTTCGCCGAGGAGGGTCGTGTTCGCATCGAGTCCTTTGTCGTTCAGCGCGCGGAGTGCCGCGACGCATTCGTCGAGCGTCTCGCCTGGCACGAATCGTCGTGCGCCGAGGCGCATGCCGTAGCGGCGGACAATGCGTTGGACGCGATTGCTGTCGGCCGCCGCGAGGATCACCTTGCGCAGCGACGCGTTCGCGATGCCTGTCAACTTCGCGACAGGAGCCAGTCGTGCACCTCGCCGACGCGATGTTCCATGAGCGTCAGATGTCCGTCCGCGTCGGTGATCCAGGGCTCAGCGCCGGGCACATGGGCGGCAAGCCATTCGCCGTGCGAGCGCGGCACGAAACGGTCGTCGCCACCTTGGACGATCAGGACCGGGCGTGAGATCGCTGCAAGGTCGAATCCCCAGGGCCTGACGAACGCGAGGTTGTCGTCGATCCAGCCGTCGGCGTTCGTCTGCAGCGCGTGGATGGTGTTCGCGTGCATGTACTCGATCAGCTCGCCGGCGAGAACGGCGCGGTCTGCATCGCCGAGCAGCGTGTCGAAGACCTCGCGCATGCCTTCCGGCGAGGCTTCGATCATCTGCGCGCGATCACGCTCGACTGCGGGGCGCAGCGCATCCTCGCCTGCGAGGACGAGGTCGAACTCCTCGAGGTTCCCTTCGCCCATCCCGGCGAGCCAGTCGAGGCCGTCGGCACCCCAGGGCGCCACGCCCGCGAGGCTCGCAACGGCGGTGAGGCGATCGCCGCACAGCGCGGCGCAGGCGAGGGCGTGTGGCCCGCCGCCTGAGATGCCCCAGGTCGCGAACCGCTCCAGCTCCAGCGCATCGGCAATCCACTCGATGTCTCGGGCGACCGCCGCGATGTCGCGTCCACGCACGCGCGATGAGCCGCCATAGCCGCCGCGGTCGTAGGCGAGCAGCCGAACACCGGGCGTAGCCCACCGCGCGTACGGGAGGCCCGAGGCGGGTGTGCCGTGATGCATGAGAACCGGGAAGCCGCTTGGGTCGCCGATCTCGTGCACCTCGAGCGTCCGGTTGTCCGCGGACCGGAGTGTGTGCGTCGTTGCCACGCCGCTCGATCTTCGCATGCCCGGACCATCTACCGTCGCCGAAGTGGAGATCGACCCGGACACGTTTCCCTGGGCCGCCTGGCATCCGGCCGAGGCGTTGCGCGCGCTCGCGGGGGTCGAGGCGCCGTGGTATGTCGCGGCCGGCTGGTCGATCGATCTCTGGCTCGGCGGTGAGCACCGCGAGCACGAGGATCTCGAGCTTGCGGTGCCGAGCGCACGGTTCCGGGAGTTCGTGGAGCCGCTCGCGCGCGTCGGGCTCGGGCTCTACCCACTTGTCGAGGGTCGCGCCGTCCCGCTCGCGGAGGTCGAGGCCGCGGCGCTCGCGGAGTCGCACCAGACCTGGGCGCTCGAGCGCGCGGCGGGCGTCTGGCGTGTCGATCTCTTTCGGGAGCCATCAGCGGGAGCCACATGGATCGCGCGCCGCGACGAGAGCATCCGCTTGCCCTACGAGGACCTGATCCGGTTCACCGCCGAGGGGATCCCGTATGCGCGCCCCGAGGTGGCGATCCTCTTCAAGGCGAAGCACACGCGTGCAAAGGACGACGCGGACTTTGCGGCCGTGCTGCCACGTCTCGGCGAGGCCGAGCGGCGCTGGCTCGCGGACGCGCTCGCGCGCGTCCATCCCGGGCATCGCTGGCTCGACGAGCTCGTCTGAAGGTGCCTCAGGGTGCAGGAGGCGTGACGTTCTGCTGCCAGGCGACGCTGAACGATCGGCCGTCCGCCGAGAGCTCGCCCGGTACCGCGCCGACCCCCGGGCCGAGGACGTCCCCGAGCCCGAAGAACCGCCGTCCGCCGCCGTCCGCGATCAACTCGATCGGGTCTGCCGTCCACGCCGGGTCGGAGATCGTGCCGGGGTGGCCGTCGGCAATCGCGGCGGCATTCGTGAACGTCACCGTGCCGAATTGGGTGAGCGGCACCCCGCGGCAGAATCCGCTCGCGTTGCATTCCGACGGAGCCTCGGCGATCCACTCGGCAGACGAGACGTCGGGCGGTTGCGCCGGTGTCACTGTCTTCGTGAACCGGGACTTGCGGGTCACGTTCTTCAGGAACAGCGTCACCGCCTCCCCTTTCACCACCACCGCTGCGGTCACGCGGTCGCCGGCACGGAGCTTGAGTGGAATGCGCACCGAGGCGGCGGGGACGATCTCCCACCACGCGCGGTAGGTGGGCGCGGCGCCGCTTCCGTCGCAGTCCGCTTCGGTGCCGAGTTGCTCGAGCGACTGGGATGCCTCGCTAGCGCCGCCGAGCCCGACCCAGAACGCGACGGAGTCGGTGCGCCCGGCCGTGCAGCTGACCTTCGGCTGGACCCAGCTCGCGGTCACGTCGCTGAACGTCGCGGTTCCGTCGGCAAGGGCCGACGCGGCATAGCCCGACCAGTTCGAGCTGACTTGCGGGTCGCCGACGGCCGCCGTCCGTGTGGTGAAGGCGCGGGCGGCAGGTTTGGCACCGGCACTGCTCGCGGAAACGGATGCGGCGATCAGGACAGCGAGTGCCGTGGTTACAAGCTTCACCACAGCAATCACCCTAGGTGTCCGACCCTAGACCAGCCTAAGAGTCGGCTGAGCGTTCCGCAGCGGTCAGCGCCGGCGCGTCGCAGGGTCGTCCAGGTGCGGCGGCCGCCACCCGGAGTCGGCCGGGTTCAGGTTCGTGCCCGGTGGGACGATCTTGTCGATTGCGTCGAGGACGTCCGCGCTGAGCTCGACGTCGACGGCGCCGATCTGGCCCTCGAGCTGCTCGAGCGTCCGCGGGCCGATGATCGCGGAGGTGATCGTCGGATGGCGGAGCACGAACGCGAGTGCGAGCTCGATCAGCGCGAGCCCGGATCGTTCTGCGAGGAGTGCGAGTTCCTCGACTGCGTCGAGCTTGCGCTGGTTCTCCGGGAGCGCCAGGTCGTAGCGCGCTGGGATACGCGCCGCGCGATGGCTCTGGTTGTCCGACCCTTTGCGGTATCTGCCCGAGAGCCAGCCGCCCGCGAGCGGGCTCCAGGGAATCACGCCCATGCCGTAGCGCTCGCAGGTCGGCAGCACCTCGGTCTCGATGCCGCGGACGAGGATCGAGTAGGGCGGCTGCTCGCAGACGAAGCGGGCGAGGCCGCGCCGTTCGGCGACCCACTGCGCCTCGACGATCTGCGACGGCGGGTACGTCGAGGAGCCGAGATAACGGATCTTGCCGGCGCGTTGGAGGTCGGTGAGCGCGCCGAGCGTCTCCTCGTGATCCGTCCATGGATCCCAGCGATGGATCTGGTAGAGATCGATCCAGTCGGTCTGCAGCCGCCGCAGGCTCGCCTCGACCTCCTGGATGATCCAGCGCCGCGAGTTGCCCGCCATGTTGGGGTCGGCGTCGTGCATCGCCCCGTGGATCTTCGTCGCGAGGACGACCGAGTCGCGTCGGCCCTTCAAGGCCTTGCCGACGATCTCCTCCGACTCGCCTCGCGCGTACACGTCGGCGGTGTCGACGAAGTTGATCCCCGCATCGAGCGCGCGGTGGATGACCTCGATCGACGCGTCGTGGTCGGTGTTCCCCCACGCACCGAACATCATCGCGCCGAGGCAGAGCGGGCTGACTTGGAGGCCGGTGCGGCCGAGCGTGCGGTGCTCCATCGGAGTCAGGTTACTGGCGGCGCTGGGTGTGGCCGAGTGGCACCCGCCGCGTACGTTTCATCGGTAGTTCGCCGAAATCAGCGCACGGTCTTTCGTCGATGTGTGCGAGTGGGCAAGCGGGGAAAGTGGGAGGAGCGAACGCCGAGTTGTTCTCAAGTTCGACGGCTGCAGAACCCGCTCGGCGTTCGTGTTCGGGCTCGCCGGCGTGGCTATGCTCGAAGCATGGCTGCACGGACGATCGCGAGCGAGTGGGAATTGCGGGAGGTCATCGGCTCGCCGTCCGAACTCGTCGCCGGCAAGATCGCCGACCGGCTGAACCACCTGATCCGGCAGTTCGTCGAACGCTCGCCGTTCGTGTGCGTCGCAACGACGCGGCCCGACGGTGGGCTCGATGTCTCGCCGCGGGGCGACCCGCCAGGTTTCGCGCGAATCCTCGACGAACGCTCGTTGCTCTTGCCGGAACGGCCCGGCAACCGCATCGCCGACACGCTGACCAATCTGCTGCACGATCCCCGTATTGGGCTGCTCTTCCTGATTCCAGGCGTCGGCGACAGCCTGCGGGTCAACGGCCGGGCCGTGATCGTCGACGACCCGGAGCTGCTCGCCGAGAGCACGGTCGACGGCAAGGTGCCGCGCCTCGGCATCCTCGTCTCGATCGAGGAGGCCTACACGCAATGCTCGAAGGCGATCATCCGCTCCGACCTCTGGAACCCCGAGCGCCACATCGATCGGTCGGAGCTGCCGTCGAGCGGCGCGATCCTGAAGGCGATCAGCGACCCGGAGCTCGATCTCGAGCAGTACGACCGCGAGCGTGCCGGGCGGTACGCGCGCCGCGAAGGTCTGTACTAACGGCGGCGCGTCCGGTAGCGACACGGCCGGTGTCAGACACACGAACGAAACGCGCGCGCGACTGCCCCGGAAGTGTGTCGCCGCGCGACGCGAACGAAAACGGGGCCCTGTCGCCAGGGCCCCGGGGCACACACGACGAGGATCATCAGACCGGCTCCGGCTGCGACCCAGCCGATGCTCGCGAAGAGTGGCCAGCTGGCGTGTGGTGTGCGTTTGTCCATTACGTCACCGTAGGAACAAATCCACGGTGCGACAGCTGCGTTCCATGGCAGTCGCGGCTCGTCTGCTGCTAGCCGACTGCCAGCAGCTCACCTGCGTTCCATGGAGAAAGTCGCGCCTGTCCAGGTGCCGATCCGTTCCTAAGGTCGAGGGTTCGTCGAGGTGACGGCGTTGAGGTGACGGCGTTCTGGCGAGAGGACGGTGGCCCACGCGACGTCCTCCGGTTCTGAGGCACTAAGGGCACGGAAGCCCAGGGAAGGGGTTGACGGTCGAGCCGTCATCTAGGTGAGCGACGATGCATTGCCCGCCCGTTGCGTGCGAGTCCGGCTCCGAATACACCCAGACGTTGTTCTCGACCGGCACTTCCACGGCTTTGCCGCTGACCGTGAAAGACACGGTAGAGACGCCGTCGATTGCAAGCCCGCTCGCGACGAAAGTCCCGCCTACCGTGGAGGAGGGGTTGAAGGCGAGGAACGTGATCGGGTGCGATTTGCTGAGCGGAGGCGCGCAACTCCCATCTCCGCCCTGGAAAACGGTGCAGAGATCCCCGCGCGTGTTCGTTATGACGTAGACGTTTCCGAACGAGGGGATGTTCCCGACGAGCCGAGTCGTGTCGAGCAAGAGGTGGCAAAAGGGCATGTAGAACTTTTGGACTGCCTTCGTCGGGCAGGCGTTCTCAATCCCGGCAAGTGTCTTTGCGTCGAGCACGTCGGCGCCAGCTTGTGGGTGTTGTGCCGCGCCTATGCCATCGAACGGGCCGATCCCGTCCGCGATGGCAACACCGGCCGCGGCGAGCGCGGCCACTGCAAGGGCGATCAGAAGCACGTGCCGGTAGCGCTCCAACCCATATTTCGTGGGACGCTCATGGGGGTCGTCCGGGCCTGCATACGCATCAAGGACGGACCGCAGCTCGTCTAGCGAGACGAGGTCTTGTTCAGAGTTGATCATCACACTTCCCCTTTCGCTGCTCGACCGTTGGCGCATAACCCGCCTCGCGGAGCAGATGCGTCAATCGTTTGCGCGCGTCGTAGAGGTTCGACTTCACGGCACCGATGGAGCACCCGAGCACGGCTGCCGTCTCGGCCTCACTCAGTCCCGCTTGCAAGCGCAGGACCGCTGTTGCGCGCAACCGTGGTGGCAGAGCGTCGAACGCTTGCTTCAGCGCGACTTGACGTCCTTCGCTAGCCGCGGATTCCTGCAATCCCTCGATGCTCGGCGCGTTCCGAAGCCGCAGTAGACGTTCCCGGCGCGCAACCTTGAGTGCCCGGCGAATCGCGACCCGGAGCGCCCACGTTCTCACGGCAGCCGGGTCACGCAACCTGCTGATCCCCCGACTGATGTCTAGGAGCGCCTCCTGCGCCGCATCCTCGGCGGCCCACGACCCCGAGCCGACAACCAGCCGCGCCGTCCGCACGACCAACGGCCGCAGTTCAGCGAGCAGATCGTTCAGCGCGGCAGCGTCACCCCCGCGAGCGCGGCTGGCGAGCGACACCGTGGCCGGTGCTACTTCCATCGTCATCT
>JBAQHS010000285.1:0-9636 GCA_049288455.1 Gaiellaceae bacterium
GCCCTCTGCGGCGTCGATGCCGAGGTCGGAGAGCGCGAGCAGACGGGCGCAGGCATCGAGCACGAGCTCCGTGAAGTCGGCCGGCCCGTGGCCGCGCACGGTGTCGCGCGCCTCGCGCACCTCGAGGGCGTTGCCGACCGCGGCCCCGAGCGGCTGGTCCATGTCGGTGAGCAGGCACACGACCTGCCGGCCCGCTTGCTCACCGAGCGACAGCATCGCCTCCGCCAGGCGGCGAGCGTCCTCGAGCGTCCGCATGAAGGCACCCTCACCGACCTTCACGTCAAGCACGATCGCCTGCGCGCCGCCGGCGAGCTTCTTCGACATGATCGACGCCGCGATCAGCGAGAGCTGGTCGACGGTCGCCGTCACGTCGCGAAGGCCGTACAGCAGCTTGTCGGCCGGGACGAGGTCGCTCGTCTGCCCGATGATCGCGCAGCCGACATCGCGCACCTGCGCGACGAACTCGTCGAGGGTCAGCTCGGTGCGATACCCCGGAATCGACTCGAGCTTGTCGAGCGTCCCTCCCGTGTGCCCGAGCCCACGGCCGCTCATCTTGCCGAGCGGCACACCGCACGCCGCGATGATGGGCGCCACCGAGATGGACGTCTTGTCGCCGACGCCTCCGGTCGAGTGCTTGTCGACGACTTTGCGCCCGAGCGCTGCGCCCATGTCGATCGTCTCGCCACTGCGGATCATCGCGTCGGTAAGCACGTACGTCTCGTGCGGCGTGAGACCGCGGAAGAACACCGCCATGCAGAACGCCGCCATCTGATAATCAGGCACCTCGCCGCGCGCGTACCCAAGGATCAATTCGGCCAGCTCGTCGTCGGGCAATTCCTCGCCGTCCCGCTTCCGCTTGATCAGTTCTGCGGGATGGATCATTTCGTCGCGATGAAGATCGAGGTCCTCGCGTGCACGAGGAACGGCAGACCGACGTCGGTTGGCACATCGCCGGCCGGAACCTGCATCGAGTCTCGATACGCGACGAGCTTCGCGCGGTCTCGCACGGTCACCTTCACATCTGCATCGCGCCGCTCGACCCTCCCGAAGGGCGGAACCAGAAATGCCGCCCCGTTTTCGCGGTTGAAGGTCTCCTCGTGACCCGGCGGGTACCGGAGCAGATCGCGGAGCTCGCGCAGATGCTCGACCGAGGTCGTGACCGCGACGAGCGATCCACCCGGGACGAGGACACGCGCGATCTCGCCGACCCCGCGTGCGATGTCGGGGACGTGGTAGAGCATCCACGCGGCGACGACCACGTCGAACGATGCGTCAGGGAACGGAAGCTCCTGCACGTCGCCGACCTGGGCGTCGAGCCCGCGCGCACGCGCGAGCTCGACCATCCGAGGCGAGAAGTCGAGGAACGTGACACGGGCGCCGAGCTCGTCGCGCATCCAGTGCGCAAGCTCACCCTGACCGCCGCCGACCTCGAGGACGCGACCCGGGCTGAGCGCCTTCAGCGCCTCGTGGAGCACGTCGTGCGGCGAGGTGCCCTCCGTCTCCTCGTACAGCGCTTGCCGCGCGCGCAGGTTGTGCTCGCTCGCGTACTGCACCCGCACGCTCTCCTGGTCGTCGAGACGGCTCATGCGGCCTTCTCCGCGACGAAGATGGAGTTCGCCCGGCGCGCGAAGAACGGCTCGTCAATCTCAACGGGCAGATTCGCGGCAAACGGCGACATCGAGATCGACGCCCCGACATACTCCGCCACCTCCGCCCGGCCGCCGAACTCGAGGCGGCCGTCGATGTCGTCGCGCCGAACCGCCGCAAAGTGGCGGTCGAGCAGCTCGCCGCCGCTCTCCCGCGAGAACGTGATCGATGAGCGGCCGCTCCCCACGAGCTGGCGTAGCTCGTGGAGATGAGCGGTCGAGTTCGTCGCCGCGACCAGCCGGCCGCCCGGCCGCAGCACGCGAGCGATCTCGGCGAGCCCTCGGTCGAGATCCGGGACGTGGTAAAGCATCCACGCGGCGACCACGACGTCGAACGAGCCGTCCGCGAACGGCAGCGACTGGACATCGGCGACCGATGCATCGAGTCCTCGCGCGCGTGACAGCTCGACCATGTGCGGCGAAAGATCGGTCACCACGACCTCCGCCCCGGTCTCGCGTGCGATCCATTCGGCCAGCTCACCCCAGCCGGCGCCTACTTCGAGCACCCGCGCCGGCTGCACTTCAGCCACGGCGGCAACGAGCGGAACGCGAACGTCGACAGCCGTCGATGCGCCGGTGTAGGCACGCGCGCGCCGGCGGAGCCTTGCGTCATCCGCGTACTCGGCGGCGACGAGCGCGGGGTCGTCGAGTCGATTCACGGAGCGTCGACGATCGGCGTGCCGGGAACGCTCCGTGAGGGAGCGCGACCGCCGAGCCAGGCGTTCACGGTGGCGCCGACGTCGCCGAACTCCCCGTTCTCGTGGATCTTTCCCGCCGCATTCTTTCCCTCGACGTACGCGAGCAGCAGCGCATGCTCACGCGAGTGGTCGGTCGAAGGCGTCGTCGGGTCGCAACCGTGGTCGGAGGTGAGGATCAGTAGGTCGTTCGGGCGCAGGGCGTCGAGGATGTCCGGAAGACGGCGGTCGAAGTCCTGCAGACAACGGTGGAAGTTGACGGGGTCGTTCCGATGGCCCCAGAGCGAGTCGGTCTCCACGAGGTTCGTGAACACGAAGCCGTCGTCGATCGTCCGCAGCAACTCTTCCGTCTTCTGGATCCCCTCGACGTTCGACTTCGTGGCGAACTCCTCGTCGATGTCCTGGTGCGCGAAGATGTCGCCGATCTTGCCGACGCCGTAGACCTTGTGGCCCGCTTCGCGGATCGTCGACAGATAGTTGGGACGTGCGGGCTCGAGCGAGAAGTCGTGCCGGTTCGGCGTTCGCTCGTATGCCCCTGGCCCACCGTTGAACGGACGGGCGATCACGCGGCCGACCGCGTGCTTGCCGGTCAGGATCTCGCGCGCGACACGGCATGCCTCGTAGAGCTCCTCGAGCGGAACCGTCTCCTCGTGCGCAGCGATCTGAAAGACCGAGTCCGCACTCGTGTACACGATCCACTTGCCGGTGCGCTGATGCTCCTCGCCCAGCTCCTGGATGATCTCCGTCCCGCTCGCGGGCTTGTTGCCGATCACGCCACGGCCGGTGCGGTTCATGAACGGATCGATCACCTCGTCGGGAAAGCCATACGGATATGTCGGCATCGCCTGCGGGGTGACGACGCCCATCAGCTCCCAATGACCCGTGGTCGTGTCCTTCCCCTTCGAGCGTTCGAGCAGCCGCCCGGCGACCGCAGGAGCACCCGGTTGCGGTGCGCAGCCCTCGAGCGGCTCGACGTTGCCGAGGCCGAGCGCCTCCAGCGTCGGCAGGTCGAGGCCACCGACGGCGCGGGCGACGTTGGCGAGGGTATTCGACCCCTCGTCACCGAACTCGGCTGCATCCGGCAGCTCCCCCGCTCCGACGGCGTCCAACACGATGACGCACGCCCGAGGCACCCGGCTATCCTACTTCCGTGGCAACCGTGCTCGGACTCATTGGCATCGCCTTCTTCATCGTGTGCGTGATCGCACTAGCCGCCGGCGTGACCTGGCTCGTCGTCCGCATCAGCCCGTCGCCCGACAAGAAGAAAAAGACCGCAGCGCCCGAGTCCTCCTAGGCTGAAGGGCTAGACCGCGGAAAGCGGCAGCACAGCGTCGAGCGGCGTGTAGTCGAGGCCGTGAGCCTCGGCAACCGCCTCGTACGTGAGCTTGCCGTCGATCACGTTCACGCCCTTCGCAAGCGCGGGATCCGCGGCAACCGCATCGCGCAGGCCGTGGTTCGCGATCGCCTCGACATACGGAAGGGTCGCGTTCGTGAGCGCCTTCGTCGAGGTGATCGGCACGGCGCCCGGCATGTTGGCGACGCAGTAATGCGTCACGCCGTCGACGACGTACACCGGATCGGCGTGTGTCGTCGCGTGCGATGTCTCGAAACAACCGCCCTGGTCGATCGCCACGTCGACGACGACCGCGCCGTCCTTCATCGTCGAGATCATCTCGCGGGTGACGAGCTTCGGCGCCACGGCGCCCGGCACCAACACCGCCCCGATCACGAGATCCGCATCCTCGACGGCCGCTGCAACCTGCAGGATCGAGCTCATCAGCAACGTCACGCGCCCGGAGAGGATCTCCTCCAGGTGGCGCATGCGGTCGATCGATCGCTCGAGGATCGTCACCTGAGCGCCAAGGCCCAGTGCGATCACCGCAGCGTTGTAGCCAACCACGCCGCCGCCGACGATCACAACCCGGCCCGGCGCGACGCCTGGCACGCCACCGAGCAACAGCCCGCGGCCGCCGAGCGGCTTCTCGAGAAAGTACGCACCAGCCTGCGACGCAAGCCGGCCCGCCACCTCCGACATCGGCGCGAGCAACGGCAGCGCACCGCGCGCCTCGACCGTCTCGTATGCGACGGCCGTGGTGCCGGAGTCGATCAGCGCGCGTGTCAGCGGCTCGTCGGCCGCGATGTGCAGGTACGTGAAGAGGATCTGCCCCTCATGGAGGCGGCGATACTCCGACGCGATCGGCTCCTTGACCTTCAGAACGAGGTCGGAGCGCTCCCACACCTCGTCGACCGACGAGAGCGACGCGCCGACGCGCTCGTACGCGTCGTCGGGGAATGCGCTGCCCGCGCCTGCCCCGCGCTCGACCGCGACCTCATGCCCGCGGTTCAATAGTTCCAGCGCGCCCGCAGGTGTGAGCGCGACCCGATACTCGTCGGGCTTGATCTCTTTGGCGACGCCAATCCGCATGCGGGCGGAAGCCTACATTCGCGCGGCACCCGCCAGACGTTCGACGAGCGCTCGCTGATCGGAATGAAGCGGCGGGCCCTCGCCGGCCCGTGCATTGGCGACCGCTCGATCAGCCCGGGACGTCGCGGGGATCACGGCGTCGATGCGCTCGTCGGCAAGTGCCCAGCGCAGCAACGCCTCGGCCCACGACTCGCAGCCGAGCGTCGCCAGATCCGCCAAGGACGGCTGGATGGCGCGCCGGCCATCCTCGCCCGACCCACCGAGCGGCCGCATCGCGATCACACTCACTCCCATCGACTCCGCAAGCGGCAACAGCTCGCGCTCTGCGTCTCGCTCCCACGGGTTGTACGGAACCTGCAGCACGTCGAACGTCCCGGTCCGGAGCGCGTCGGCCAGGGCGCTCGACGCCGACGCCTGATAGTGCGTCACACCGAGCCGGCCGATCCGGCCCGCATCGCGCTCGGCGACGAGCCAGTCGAGGTGCTCGCGCCACGCGACGAGATTGTGTATCTGCTCGACCTCGACTCGGCCGCCGAACCACTCGAGCTGCGCCGCGAATTGCGCGCGTCCCTCGTCGACCGAGCCTGCCCAGATCTTCGTCGCCACGATCGCCTCGTCTCGCCGATCCGCGAGCGCAGCGCCGAGCGCGCGCTCCGAGCCGCGGTACATCGGCGAGGTGTCATAGAGCCTCGTGCCCGCGCGAAAGGCGCCGTCGACAACCTCGTGTGCAAGCGCCTCGTCGTCCTCGAAGGTGTTCCACGTTCCGAGCCCGACAACCGGGCCAAGGCGCCGCACCTCCATCAGCCGGCACGCTCGCGCGCCCGCTCGGCCGCCAGACGCCCAGCGGCGAAGGCAGCGGCGAAGTGCGGACCTTCCTCGTCCGGCCCCCGCCCCATGTGGGACAACGGCAGCCCCTTGCAAGCCTCCCGCCAGCCCTCCCCCAGCTCCGGTGGTGCGACCGCGACCTCTCCGAGTGCGAGGTCGAGAACGGAGCGAGCGTGGTGCGAGATCCCGCGATGCCGCGGCCGCTCGTCTGCGGCGGAGACTCGTTGCGCGAGAACCGGCGCTCCACCGAGCGCTGCTGCGACGTTGGCCGCCTCGGCCAGCGACACGGCGCCGTGCCCGAACCGCGTGCCGGTGCCGACAATGCCCGGCCCGACCGCGCACACCGCGACGTCACACCGGGCCGCCGCCCACAGGAGCGCCGACGCGACCGACACACACCGCACCTCGCCGCCGAAGCAGGGCGCCACCGACGCCGTCGACGACACGAGTCCCTCGGTCTGCAGCGCCCGCAGCGCATCCGAGAGCGCAAGACCGAGCGCTCCGCCTGCGACCTGGAGGTAGGCGACCCGCAGCCCGGCGAGGGCGGCGCACACGGGCACGAGCTGCGAATGGACGGTGCAGAGAACGACGGGTAGCCCGTCGAGCTCGGCTGTGAGGTTTCCGTCTTCCTCGGCATGCCGCACCGCCCATTGCCCGGGCGCATAGGGCAGCGCCATCACGTGTGCCTCCGCCGCTGCGGGCAGCTCGAGCCCCTGTGTGAGATTCGCGTACACGATGTCGAAGCCGCCGGAACCGAGCTCGAGCTCGCGCGCCTGGACGTTGACGAGCACCTCGTCTCCCTCGTCGACGGGTCCCGTCAGCGACGGATACGCAATACAGGCGACGCCGTCGACCTCACAGCGGACGAGGTCGGCGTGCCGTTCGACGACGCGCGAAACGTGCCCGCGCCTAAGCGAGAGCGGCATCGACCAGCGCGAGCGTCACGTCGACCATCGCCTCGAGGTCGGCCACGGAGATGTGCTCGTCGGGGGTATGGATGTCGGTCATCCCGTTCGCGAGATTCACAACCTCGAGCCCGCGCTCGTTGAAGACGTTCGCATCGGCTGCGCCGCCCGACAGGTCATAGGTCACGGTATGCCCACACCGCTGGAGCGCCGTCGCGGCGAGCACGACCGCGCGATCCGTCTTCGCGAACCGGTACCCCCGGTAGCTCTTTCGCGCTTTCGTCTCGACGTCACATTCGGCGACGCCCGCCGCGAAGGTGATCGCGTCCTGCATCTCCTGCACCAGCTCGGCAAGCTTTCGCTCGTCCTGCGAGCGCGCCTCGGCGACGAACGTGCACCACTCCGGGACGATGTTCGTCGCGGTCCCGCCGGTGATCGTGCCGACGTTTGCCGTCGAGTCCTCGTCGACGCGGCCAAGGCGCATCTCGGCGATCGCGCGCGCCGCGGCGGCGATCGCTGAGCGTCCCTCCTCGGGATGCATCCCCGAGTGGGCGGCCTTGCCGTGAAATGTCACTTCGAGGGACTGGGAAAACGGCGCGCCGAGGATGACGACGCCCACGGGCGCAGCCTGGTCGTAGACGTACCCGACCCGCGACTCGAGCCGCGTGTGGTCGAACGCATACGCGCCGACGAGCCCAACCTCTTCCTTCGGGGTGAAGAGCAGCTCGACACCCGCGTGCGGCCGGCCCTCCACGAGAAGCCGGCGCACTCCCTCGAGCATGGCTGCGACTGCCGCCTTGTTGTCGGCGCCGAGAATCGTCCCGGCGCCGTTCCGCACGACACCCTCGGCAACCACCGGCTCGATCGCGGCGGTCGGTGGCACGGTGTCGAGATGCGCGCACAGAAGCAGCGGCTCGCCGGGCGCGGTCCCAGCCAGGCGGCAGTAGATGTTCCCCATCGTCGAGCCGATCGCCCCGCCGGCGTCGTCCTCGTCGGCGTGCAACCCGCAGTCGCGCAGATAGGCGAGCACGAGGTCGGCGACCGCGCGTTCCTCGCCGGGAGGGCTCGGGACCGACGCAAGGTCGGTAAACAGATCGAGGACCTCCGGCGCCACCGGGGGCGAATCCTACGCGGCGGCGGGGAACAGGATGCGCACACGCGTTCCCGACCCGGGGGCGCTCTGGACGGCGATCGCGCCGCCGTGACCGCGGACGAGGCCCTCGACCGCCGCGAGGCCGAGCCCGCGGCCCTGGAACTTGGTGGTGAAGAACGGCTCGAACATGCGCTGGCGAACATCCTCGGACATGCCGGCGCCGTCATCGGCCACATCGAGGTAGGCGAAGAGCCCAGGCGATGCTCCCACGCCGATCGAGTACGAGTCGAGTGCCATCCGCGTGACGTGGAGCGCGCCGGTCGAGATCGAAACTGTCCCACCCGCCTCGCCGAGAGCTTCGAGGGCGTTGTCGACGAGATTGGCCGTGATGCGCCGCAACTGGCCGAGATCGGCCCGGACGCGGGGAAGGTCGGGCGCGGCCGAAAGCTGCACGGTCACGGCCGCACGGGACGAACGGAACCGCTCGTGCAGCTCGCGCGCATGCTCGCCGAGATCGACGTCGTCGAGCTCACGCCAGGCGTTTCCGGAAAAGGCGAGCATCTGGTCCGTGATCGCGGCGACCGCCCGCGCGCTCGATTCGATCCGCTCGAGGTGGCGATGCACCGCCGAGCCTTCCGACGCCTCGCCGAGCGCCATCGACGTGTGCCCGAGAATGCCGACGAGCAGGTTGTTGAAGTCGTGCGCGACCCCGCCTGCAAGCACGTTCAGCGAGTCGGCACGCCGCCGTTCGGCGAGCTCCTTTTCGAGCTCGCGTCGTTGTGCGTCGTTCGTACGGTCCTGAATCTGCGAGACGAACCTCAGAGGGGCGCCGTCCTCATCACGGATGAGGCTGACCGAGAGCAGCACGGGAACGATCGACCCGTCCTTGCGGATGTAGCGCTTCTCCATCTGATACGAGTCGATCTCGCCGGCGATCAGCCGGGTCAGAAAGGCAAGGTCCGCATCGAGGTCACTCGGATGCGTGATGTCCTGGAAGCTCAGCGAGAGCAATTCGTGCTCGCGATAACCGACGAGCTCGCAGACGCTCTTGTTCACGCGGAGCCATCGTCCGTCAAGATCGACGAGCGCCATCCCGATCGCGCTGTGGCGGAAGGCGGACTCGAATTCTTCGGTCGCCTGACGCAGCTGACGGCTGGTCGACCTCCGCTCGGTGACGTCGTAGGCAATCGCCATCACGCCGAAGATCTCGGAGTCGCGGCGTAGCGGCACGACCTGCAGCCAGAAATCACGCTCGCCGTTCTGGCTCGTGTAGTCGACTGATTGTGGCTCCCCGGCCAATGCAGCACGGTAGGTCGCGACGACGTCGGGCCGGTGGGGCAGCACCTCGCCGATCGTCTTGCCGACGAGATCCTCGGGAACCCAGCCCAGGCCGTCGAGCGCGCGGTTCACGTGGACGTAACGAAGCTCCGTGTCGAGCACCATCACAAGCGAATCGGGCAGGTGGTCAAGGAGGACGCGGTGCTCCTCTTCCAGGTGGTCGAGCTCCAGCGGCAGATGGCGAATGAGCGTGGGCTTCACCCCAGTGTTGTCGGCAAGAGAGGCCGATCACAGTAGGCCGTTCGGCCTAGCGAGCCCGCGCCTCATACCTATTGAATCCGCACGTCGATTCTGCTGAAGATTGCTCGGAATGGGGGTGTCCGAGCCGCTCATCCAAGCGTCGCTGCTCGGCGAGGCGATCGAGAACGGCCCGGTTGCCGTGCTGGTCGCCGACGAGCACGGACGGTATGTGGCAGTCAACCAGGCCGCATGCCGCTTGCTCGGCTACAGCCGCGAGGAACTGCTGACCATGCGTGTGACCGACGTCGCGCGTTCCGACGAGGCACCGGCGGAGTGGGCCGAGATGGAACTGAACGGCACCCGTTCGGGCATCTCGACCGTGACGTGCAAGGACGGCTCGACCCTCCCTTTCGCCTATGTCGCCGGTGCGACCGTCGTCGCAGGCATGCCGGTGTTCGTCTCGCTCGGCACGCACGCCTCCGCAACCGTCTAAGGCGGGCTGAGATCTCTTAGGCGACTTCGACGCGCC
>JBAQHS010000286.1:0-4378 GCA_049288455.1 Gaiellaceae bacterium
CCTCGGGCAAGAGCGCGCGGCCGGCCGGCGTCAGCGACACCCCGCGCGGCAGCCGGTCGATCACGCGGCCGTTGAGATCCTCCTCGAGCGCCTTGATGTGCTGTGAGAGCGAGGGCTGGGCGATCCCGATGCGCCGCGCCGCGCGCGTGAACGACCCTTCGTCGACCACCGCGACGAAGCACTCGAGCTGGCGAAAGTTCATAGACAGAACCTATCGGTGCGAGTGGTTGTCTGCCCACTTGACCTATCAGGGCAAACCCGGGAGACTCGCACCGTGCGGGCAACCGGGATCAATCACGTCAGCATCGCGGCGCGTGATCTCGAGGAATCGACGCGGTTCTACGAGACGGTGTTCGGGATGGAGCGGATCGCGACGCCGGTGTTCGAGACGCCGGTGCAGTGGCTCCGCGTAGGTGATTTGCAACTGCACCTGTTCCTCGAAGAGAACGGTACGGCGCCCGCACGACACCACCTCGGTCTGACGGTCGACGACTTCGCCGCGGCCTACGACGCGATCTCGTCGTCGACGTCGGCGGAGTGGGGCGCCGAGCTCGTCGAGCTCCCGTCCGGCCAGGTGCAGCTCTACTTTCGCGACCCGGCGGGCAACCTGATCGAGCTGAACTGGCCCGACGTCGAGACGCTCGACCGCTCGCGCTATCCCGAGCTTCGGCGTCTCGCCGAGCATGTGCCGCAAACGCCCGAGTCGCTCCAGGCGGTCTTGTTCCTCGACCGGAGCCTCGTTTGACGGTCGCCGTCGGGGGCCGCGCACGATCGCTTGCGCTTCAGGCGCGCGTCGCCAAGGTCGCAGGCTGGGGGCTACTCGCGGTGGTGGTCGTCGCCCCGGCTCTCTGGGTGCTCTTCTTCGCGCCGACGACCGGGAAGTGGGCGACGGCGTTCGGCTCTGCCGTGCACGACCCGAAGGACTTCCTGATCACCGTTCTCAACGGCGTCACCGCGGCTGCGTTGTACTTCGTCGTCGCGAGCGGCTTCACGTTGATCTTCGGCCTGATGCGCGTCGTCAACATGGCGCACGGCGCGTTCTTCCTCTTCGGCGGCTACGTCGCGCTGAAGCTGCAGCGGCATCTCGTCGGCGAGGGCGGTTCCTTCGGCCTGACGAGCGCGCAGGTCAACCTCACGCACTGGATCGTGCCGGCGATCGTCGGAACGCTCGTCGTCGCTGCGATGGGACTTGCGATGCAGCAGGTCTTCCTGCGCTGGAACCAGGGGCAGGACCTGCGCCAGGCGCTGATCACGATTGCGATCTCGATCATCCTCGCCGACCAGATGCTTGCGCACTTCGGCGGCGTCGCGGAGGACATCGCCTGGCCGCGCAACTTCGACAAGTTCGTGAACGTACGGGTGCAGGGGATCCAGTACACCGAGACGCGGCTCGTCATCCTCGCGATCGCGATTGCGATCGGAATCCTGCTCTGGGTCTGGCTCAAGCGCACGCGCACCGGGATGGTGATCCGCGCCGGCGTCGACGACCGCGCGATGGTGTCGGCGCTCGGCATCAACATCCAGCTCACGTTCGCGCTTGCGTTCGCGGTCGGCTCGGCACTCGCTGGGCTCGGTGGTGTGATCGGAGGCTCGTTCGCGAGCCTTGCCCCCGGCGTCGATGCCAACTGGCTGCTCTATTCGCTCGTCGTCGTGATCATCGGCGGGATGGGGTCGCTCGGCGGGGCGGCGATCGGCTCCCTGCTGCTCGGGCTGACGAGCAACTTCTCCGCGGCGTACTTGCCGTCGAGTTACACGTACTACTCGATCATCTTCACGTTCGTGCTCGTCGCGATCGTGCTCGCGGTACGGCCGCTCGGCCTCTACGGGAGGCCCGCATGAGAGGCGTGACTCCGGACCGGGTCGTCGGGGTGCTCGCACTCATCCTCGCGCTGACGGCGCCGTTCTACGTGTCGTCGTACTGGGTCGGGACGCTGCTGACGCAGATGCTCTTCCTCGGCATCGTCGCAGCAAGCCTCATCTTCCTCTCGGCGTACGGCGGCATGGTCTCGCTCGCGCAGGTGGCGGTGTACGGCATCGCCGGGTTCGTCGCCGGCAACGCGACCACGACGAACACGAAGGGCCTGAACCTCGGGTGGAACCCGTGGTGGGGGATCCTCATCGGGATCGGCGCCGCCGTCCTCGCAGGGACGCTCTTCGGCGCGCTCGCAAGCCGCAGCGTCGGGATCTACTTCCTGATGATCACGTTGACCTACTCGGTGATCGCGAACCTCGTCTTCGGGCAGGTGACCGACATCTCGGGCTTCGGTGGGATCAGCGGCATCTCGGCACCGAGCGGGATCGGGCCCGTCGACGCGCATCAGAACCGGCTGTACTACGTCACGCTCGGACTCGCGTTCGGCGTCTACGTGCTGCTGCGCTACGTGTCGAGGACGCCGTTCGGGTTGACCCTTCAAGGCGTGCGCGACGACCCGGTGCGGATGGCCTCGCTGGGTTACAACGTCGTCCTCCATCGGACGGTCGCGTTCGCGTTCGCGTCGTTCGTCGCCGCGATCGGTGGCATCGCATTCGTCTGGTGGAACGGCCACATCGACCCGGCGTCGATCGATCTCGGGTCGACGATCGACGTGCTGGTGATTGCTGTCGTGGGGGGCCTCTACCGGCTCGAGGGCGCCTGGGTCGGTGCCCTCTTCTTCGTGATCATCAACAACTACTCGCAGCAGATCTCATTCATCGGACCGCGCTTCCACACGCTGATCGGGGCGATCTTCCTCGTGATCGTGCTCGTCTCACCCGGAGGGCTTGTTGGCCTCTGGGAGCGCGCGGTGACATTGTCTTCCAGGCAACGCCGTGGCCCCCACGATCGAACGCCGGTCGATCTGGGTCACGCGGAGCCGAGCGTCTGAAAGGAGGCCTCGACGGACGGACGACGTCAGGGCACGTCTTTAACCCCCCGAGCAAGCACATCAACGGTTCGAAAGGAGGAGGGCATACGCATGAATGCTCTCAAGGGCAAGTGGAAATTCATTCCGCTCGCAGCTCTCGTGGTTGTGGCGGCGTCGCTCGTCGCGTCGGCCGCGACCGCCCGCAGTAGCGCTTCAACGATCAAGATCGCCGTCCTGTCCGACTGTCAGGGCGCGTTCGGTTCGTTCGACAACCAGGACATGGCAGGGGTTGTCACCGCCATGGCCCAGTTCGCCGGCGGACATGCCAACAACAAGAACAAGCCGCGTGACGGCTGGTCCGGCGCGTCGATCAACGGCCACCCGCTGAAGCTCGTCGGGGTCGGCTGCTCGAACGACCGTGCAGACACAGCGATCAAGGAGACGAAGCGCCTCATGGAGCAGTTGGGCGCGGACATCCTGATCGGCCCGCTCTCGGGCGATGAGTCGATCGCGGTTGCGAACTACGCCAAGCAGCATCCGACGAAGACGTTCGTCGACGGAGCTGCCGGTGCGCAGGACACGACGCTGAAGGTCCGGGCGCCGAACTTCTATCGCTTCAACGGGGACGGCGCGATGTGGAACGCCGGTCTCGGTGACCTTGCCTACAACAAGCTGCACTGGAAGACGGCGGCCGTGGTGGCCGACGACTACAGCTTCGCTTGGACGTCAGCGGCCGGCTTCATCGCCGAGTTCTGTGCCGTCGGCGGCAATGTCACGAAGCGGGTCTTCCCGCCGCTGAACACGACGGACTACTCGTCGTACGCACAGCAGATGCCGACCAACGTCGACGGGACGTTCGTCGCCGTCGGCGGCGCGGGCCTGATCCCGTTCCTGAAGGCCTACGAGCAGGCGCACGGGCCGATCGACGGCAAGAAGTTCATCGGCAACCTGTTCTGGGGCACTCCCGGCCAGTTCGAGCAGCTCTCGACGCGTGTTGTCGGCGCGTACGTGGGCGGCGCGGGCACGGCCGGTGACCTCGCGACGAAGGCGGCAAAGGCCTACAACGCGCAGGTTGGCAAGACGTTCAAGACGATCCCGCCGTTCGGCGCAGCCGCACCGCAGGCATCGTCGACCTTCACCTACGGCTTCTACGTCAACACGTGGGGGCTGCTCGCAGGCCTGAAGGCGGCCGGTGGCGACATCTCGGGTGGCCAGAAGAAGCTTCAGTCGGCCATCTCGAAGGTCAAGCTCGCGACTCCGTACGGCCCGCTGCACCTGGACAAGAACCGCCAGGCAGTGATCAACGTCTTCTACCAGCAGCTCTACTCGAAGGGCGGCAAGCTGGCAGTGAAGACGGTGGGCGAGATCCCGGGCGTCGACCAGACGTTCGGCGGCACGTTCTCCAGTTCGACGCCGGCACCGGGTCGCACCGACCCGAAATGCGTCAAGCGGAGCCTGCCCTGGATCGGCAAGACGATTCACCCGCCGGTCACGGGCTAGTCGACCGGCGTGACGCAAGCAGCAGTACCCGAAGA
>JBAQHS010000287.1:0-23082 GCA_049288455.1 Gaiellaceae bacterium
GCTCAAGCGCGACAAGAGCCCGCTCGGGATCCTCGACGAGCTGCCGGCCCTGATCGCCGCAGGCTACGAGCAGGTTCCGGAGGAGGATCTGGTGCGGCTCAAGTGGTGGGGGCTGTACCACGACAAGCCGAAGATCGGGACGTTCATGCTGCGCGTGAAGATCCCGGGCGGGATCACGTCGCCGGCGCAGTTGCGGGCGATCGGCGAGATCTCGAATGTGCACGGCCGTGGTGAAGGAGAGCTGAGCACGCGCCAGAACGTCCAGCTCCATTTCATCCGTCTCGATGCGCTGCCCGACGTGTTCGACCGTCTGCACGCGGCCGGGCTGACCTCGGCCGGCGCTTGCGGCGACACGGTCCGGAACATCACCGGTTGCCCCGTCGCCGGGCTCGCGCACGACGAGCTGTTCGATCCGACGCCCGTGCTCGAAGAGGCCGCCGACCTCTTCTACGGCAATCCCGACTATTCCGACCTACCCCGGAAGCTGAAGATCGCGATCACCGCCTGCCCCGACGCATGCTCGGCGCCCGAGATCAACTGCATCGCGCTGATCGGTGCGATCCGCGACGGTCGGGAGGGGTTCGGTGTGCTCGTTGGTGGCGGCCTCTCGTCGGTGCCACGGATCGCGCGCGATCTCGGCATCTGGGTCCCGAAGGACGAGGCGGTCTCACTGCTCGCCGCGATCCTGGACGAGTGGCGTGAGGATCTGCGCTATCGCGTCTCACGGGTGAAGGCCCGCCTGAAGTTCATGATCGACGACATCGGAGCCGAGGGGATGCGCGAGCGCATCGAGGCTCGCCGCGGGCGCACTTTCGACGATTTCGAACTGCCGGCGCTGCCGCCGGCGGGCAACCATCTCGGCATCCATGAGCAAGGCGACGGGCGTTCCTACGTCGGGGTGCCGGTGCATCTCGGTCTCGTGAGCGGCGACCAGATGCTCGCGCTTGCGGAGCTCGCGGAGAGCGTCGGTGGTGATGTCCGCCTGACGCGCCAGCAGAATCTCGTCCTCACGAACGTTTCCGCCGATCGCCTTGCCGCGGTCACAGCTACGGCGGCCGAGATTGGGTTGCCACTCGACGCCGGCGCCCTGCGCGGTGATGCGATCGCGTGCACCGGCGAGCCCCACTGCAACTTCTCCGTCACCGAGACGAAGTCACGCATGGACGGACTCGTGCAGTTGCTCGAGCAGCGCTTCGGGAAGGACGCCGACGGGCTCCGGATGCATCTGGACGGTTGCCCGCATGCGTGCGCGCACCACTGGGTGGGCGATCTCGGCTTCCAGGGCACGACCGTTCGCGACGACGAGGGGAGGCGCCGCCAGGCCTACGACGTGTTCCTGCGCGGCAGCCTCGACCGCCCCGCCGCCGTCGCACGGCCGGTCTTTCGGCGGGTGCCGACCGAGGAGCTCGACGACGCCGTAGTCGGGCTCGTCGGCGGCTGGGTCGCCGGCCGCGGTCCGGGTGAGACCTTCCGAACCTTCTGCGACCGCACCAATGACGACGACCTCGGGCGGCTCGCGGGTCGCGAGCCGGCGAAGAAGAAGGAGAAGACATGAGCGTTGAGCTGCTCGATGACCTCGAAGCGGGCGAGCTGAGTGTCGAGTTCGAGGGCGAGGAGCCCGAGGTTGTCCTCCAGTGGGCGATCGAGCGGTTCTCCCCGTCGATCTCGATCTCGACTGCATTCCAGACCGACGGTGCGGTGCTGCTCGACATGGCCTACGCGATCGATCCGGCGATTCGCATGTTCAGCGTCGACACGGGACGTCTCCCGAGCGAGACGTTCGAGCTGATCGAGGTGATGCGCGATCGCTACCCGGGGCTGCGGCTCGACCTGCTTTCCCCCAAGGCTGCGCCGGTCAACGCGCTGGTCGGCAAGCACGGGCCGAACCTGTTCTACAAGAGCGTCGAGAACCGGTTGCTCTGCTGCCAGGTGCGCAAGGTCCTGCCGCTGCAGCAGCATCTTGCCGAGCTCGATGCCTGGATCACCGGGCTTCGCCGCGACCAGTGGGCGACGCGAAGCGACATCCGCAAGGTCGAGATCGACCACGACCACGGGGCGATCGTGAAGCTGAATCCGCTCGCCGAGTGGTCGGAGGACGAGGTCTGGGAGTACGTGCGGGAGCGCGACCTTCCCTACAACTCACTCTACGACAAGGGCTACACGTCGATCGGCTGCGCGCCGTGCACGCGACCGACGCAGAAAGGAGAGGACCTTCGAGCCGGCCGCTGGTGGTGGGAGACGAACGCGCCGAAGGAATGCGGGATCCACTGCGCGATCGAGACGGGCGGCCTCGAGCATGAGCTGCGTGCGCTAATCGGAGACGACAGTGACTGACTCGATCCCGCTGCACGGAGAGGCGCGCGAGGTCGCGTTGGCGGAAGCACAGACGGTGCAGTCCCTCGCGCGCGACGAGACGATGCGCGCGCGGCTGGCCGAGCTCGTGTCCGCGGTCGACGACGGAGACGTCGGCGGCGACTCGGCCGAGCTCCTCGAGTCGGTGCTCGAGCTCGGTCTGCAGACGGGCCGGATTCGCGCCTACTACGGGCCGGGTGGCGAGCAGGCCGCTCTCAAGACACTGCGAAAGCTCCCTCGTGGACGCGTGCGCTCCGACAGTGCCCGCGACGTATCAATAGCGCTGAAGACGCTCGCGGGCTCGACGATCGAGGCGGTCAGTATCGCGGCGGTCGCACCGGGTGCTTTCACGCTCTCGATCGAGGCGGGCGGTGTGCAGGCCTCGGTGCGTCTCGACGGCAACGGCGCGCGCCTCACGAGCCTCGCGACATGAGCTCCTCGCCCCGCTATTACATGGCCTGCCTCGATCTTCGTCGCCGCGACTGCCTGGTCGTCGGCGGCGGACGCGTCGCGACCGAGAAGGTTCACGGCTTGCTCGACTGCGAGGCAAACGTCGTTGTCGTCGCGCCGCGCGTCAACGACGAACTTCGCCGCCTGCCCGTGCGGATCGAGCGGCGCGCGTTCCGTGCATCCGACGTCGACGGCCGTTTCCTCGTGATCGCCGCAACCAACGACCGGGCGGTCAACAAGAGCGTGTCCGCGGAAGCGACCGCACGCGCGACGCTCTGCAATGTGGCCGACGACCCGGAGCTCTGCAACTTCATCCTGCCCGCGATCGTGCGTCGCGACCCGATCCTCGTCGGCGTCTCGACCGGGGGAGCGTCACCCGCGCTCGCGCAGCGCATCCGGGGCGACATCGCGGACCTGATCCGGCCCGAGCACGCCGCACTCGCCGACCGCCTCGCCGAGTTGCGCCCATGGGCGAAGCGTGAGCTCGCGAGCTACGAGGACAGGCGCGAATTCTTCCAGGCACTCGTGTCGGAGGCGCTCGGATGAGCGTTGCGATCGTCGGCGCCGGCCCCGGGGACTCCGGGCTTGTCACCGTCCGCGCCCTTGAGCTCGTCGAGCGCTGCGAGGTGCTGGTGTACGACCGGCTCGTTGCGGCCGAGCTCGTCCTGAAGGCGACCGGCGCTCTGCGCATCCCGCGCGACGGCCTGACGCAGCAGGAGGTGAACGAGTTGCTCGTGCATCACGGCAGCGAGGGGCGCGCCGTCGTCCGCTTGAAGGGCGGCGATCCATTCATCTTCGGCCGCGGCGCCGAAGAGGTCGAGGCACTTCGAGCAGCCGGCATCGAGGTCGAAGTCGTGCCCGGCCTCTCGACGCTCACGGCCGTGCCGGGCCTCGCCGGGATCCCGCTGACCGTTCGCGGCGTCGCGTCGCAGCTGACGGTCCTCACCGGAACATCCGGCGACGGAGAGAAGCTCGATTACGAGCGCCTCGCCGCGACACCCGGGACTCTGATGATCTTCATGGGTCTTGCGCGGCTCGAGACGATCGCCGAGGAGCTGATCCTCGCCGGCCGGCCCGGCGATGAGCCGGCGGCAGTGATCTCACGCGTTTCTCTCCCTGGTGCCGAGCGGCGGATCGGCACGCTCGCCACGATCGCCTCTCTCGCGAGCGGTCTCGAGACTCCCGCCGTCATCGTGATCGGCGAGGTTGTCGCGCACGCGACCCGGCTCGCGGCGATCCCCGAGCTCGTCTGAGAGCCTGCTTAGGCCGGACCGACCTCGTCGCCGGCCCTGGCGCGCATCAGTCTGCTCGCGAGACCTCTCGTCGCCGCCCGCGTCTTGAACGTGAGCGTCGCCAGGGCGTGCTCGACCTGTTCGCCCGAGGCGGTATCGCCGCGCCACGTCACCGTCCAACCGTTGTGTTGGCGTGTGACGGAGAGGACGTCGCCGTTGAGGCGGAATTTGACGGTTCGCTTGTGCTGGAAATGCATCTGACCCCTCAATTCTCACCCGAGCCGACGTGCGCTCGAGCTGACGCTGGACAAGCCCGAAGAACCGTCGGCCGAAATGTGGCCGGCTCGGGCCTACGAAGATGTTCGAGTCTGTCGAACCGGGGGCCGAAGGGCCCTCGAGCTCGACCGGCCGGCCGCTACGACTTGAAGGCGGCGCGAAGGCGCGCAAGGAGCGCAGTCAAGGTCTTCATCCGACAACACCTCCCCTCGGCGCGTTCGGGGGCGGTTCGAGCGCGGTTACCGGGAGGGCACCTGCCGTCGGCGGTGTTGAGCGAACTGCACTGCGTTCAGGCACGAGCGACTCGAGGTCCGGGACGACGTGCAAGTGGCGCTTCGCGAGGGGGCCAAGCTTGCGCGACTGCCCGGTGCGCTTGCTCATAGCTCCACTTCATTCCTGCGGCCGCAGCCGCGATAGGGCGAACAACGCTGTCAAACGTACTGGGGCTGAGCTATCAGCCTTTCGCGTTAGTCGTCTCGTGCTCCATTTGAACCTAGCAGCCAATCTCGGTCCGCGCAGCCGGCGAGACGCGTTTCGCCGGCGACGCGGCACGGCGCCGAAGGCCCGGCCGATGTTGGCCGGGCCTCCGATCGCGGGAATGCGTGCCTAGCTTGCTGCGATGCCTTCGAAGCCTGCGTTCAGGCCGGTGACGATGCCGATCTTCGTGAGCGTTCCGTCGCTTGCGACCGCGAACTCATCGACATTGCCGGTGCCACCACTCTGCGCGTAGAGGAAGTGCCCGTCGCTCGAGCCGACGAGGTCGATCGCGCCGGCCTCGGTCGACCCGACGACGCCACCCGGCGTCACGAAGCTGGGAGCTCCGTTGCCGTCGATCTGGTAGCCGCTGATCGAGGCGCTGCCGGCGTTCGCGACGTAGTAGAAGCCGCCGACGCTCGCGACCCAGCAGAGGGCCGCCTGACCGTCAGGCTTCGACTGCGCTTCACTCAACGTGTTGTCCGCGTTGAGGGTGTAGGTCGTGAGCACGCTGCCGCCGGCTTCCGCGGCGACGACGCGGCCGGCCGGGTCGAACGTGAAGCCAAACGGCACCGGGTTCGCGGACGGGGTCACGACCGCGTTGTCCAGGCGGCCGTCGGCCCGCACATCGAAGACGACGAAGCTGCTCGTGCTCGCTTTCGTCGTCACGATCAGGCGGCTGCCGTCCGGGGTGAAACCGATCTGCCCGGGTGAAGCGAGAAACGCAGGGGGATTGGTGTTTCCGAGGTCGAGCGATCGGTTGGAGCCATTAACTGCATGCAGGGTATGCCCGTCGATTCTGTAGCCCTGGACAGAGCCGGCGCCACCAGCGTTGAGGACGTACACGAACCGGCCGTGCACGGCGATGCTGTCGGGGAACTGACCCCCCGAGGGCAGCACGTCCTGCAGCGACAGCGTGTCACCGTCGACTGCAAACACGGAGAACGAATCGCTGCCGGCGTTCACCGCAAAGAGCAGTGAGTCCTGCGCGTCGTAGACCAGCGAGCCTTGCGACGCGAGCTTGTCGACGACCGCGCCCGGCGCCGCTCCGCCGCGGCCTCCTGTTGCGTACGTGCCTGCAGGACTGAGGGTGCCGTCGTTCGCACGGTCGTAGACCGCGACGTGGTTTCCGTCGAGTTCGTCGGTCTGGACGAAGACGACGTTTGCGGACGTGGGCGTCGACTGCGTGCTCGCCTTGGCGTTCGCGACCTGCGCGACCATGAGCGAAGCCGTGGCGAGTCCTGCCGCGAGTGCGGCTACTTCTTTCATCTTTCCCTCCTGTATCGGGAGCTCGGCGCTGCAACGCGTCCGAGCTCCGGGACGATGGACTTGTGAGTGACCCGACGCGCGGGTCGTTTTCGGATAGACACGGGAAGGCCGACTCCGTTACAACCCGGCTACGAGAGTGGGCGCGCTTCAATGATCACGACGAGGTGTTCGCGTATTGACGCGCTCAGGCGTGCCGCATCGTTGACGACCTTCAGCTCTTCAACCGAGCGTTGCGTGTGTCGTTGAGGGGGTCAGTCCTAGTAGTTCAGGATCTTGCGATCACCTTCACGCGCATCCCGACCTGTGCGAACGCGTACGTCCAGCGCGCGACGGTGTAGCGCTGCCGGACGCAGCCGTGCGAGGCGGGATACGTCGGGACGACCTGGAACTCGTGGAACGCGATCCCCCCGACGAACGGCAGTGCCCAGGGGAGCCACTCACGGAACGGTGTCGACCACCACCGCGGGATCTTCGCGTAGACCTGGTAGTCCCCCGGCGGCGTCGGCGTCGACGGCTTCCCCGTCGAGACCGAGATCGCACGCACCACGCGGTTGTCCTGGATCAGGAGCGCGACCTGGCGATCGAGCAGGATCTCGGCACGCTTGCCGCGCTGACCCAGCGAGGCCGGCGCCGGGCGGGTCGCGGTGACGAGCCTTGCCTTCGTCTTCGCGTCGAGTGTGCCGGTGCGGTCGAGGCGCTCCCATTTTTGGAAGGTCAGGAGCGCATCCTGCGTCGCCGGGCCGAAGCGCCCGTCGTCGTCTCCACGCACGAGGTAGCCGAGATCGATCAGCTGGCTCTGGAGAGACTTCGTCGCCGCATCGGGCGCCGGCAGCCTGAGTTGCGGCGGAACCGGGACCGGGATGTTCGGCGTCTCCAAAAGCCGCAGGGTGATCGGGTGCGCGAGCGAGACGCCCGGCACGAGCCCGACAGGCGGAGCGCCGTCGACGAGGATCTGGACACGCGTGATGCCGTCGAGGCCGGTGAGCGTGCGAACGAGTTGCGCAAGCCCGGCAGCTCTGCGCTCCGTCGATGCTGGGACGAACGCACGGTTCATGTCGACCGTCGCAAGCGAGCCGACGACACTCATCCGGCGCAGGCGCGCAGCGGCCGCGACATATGTGCGGAACCCGCGCGCCCGTTCGCCCGCGGTCGGGCCGGCGATCAGCACCTTCACCGCGTCGCTGGGAGTCGCTCCGCGACGCGAGACGAGGGCGAGCTGCTCGCCTTGGAGGAACGCCACCCGCACAGTTCCGCCCGCGTGCGCCTCCACGCTCGACCGGGGTCTGGCATCAGCGGTGAGCGGGACCAGCAAGCCGACGATTGCGGTGGCGCTCAACAGTCGAACGCGATGGGTTCCGACCGTTCCCCGGAACGGCACAGACATGCGGGGGTCTCCTTCCTTCGCTGAGTCCGTCAGACCTGCTGTGCTTCCGGGCTGACGATGGCGGCGAGCTCGGCCGTGCGCATCGCAACGCCTGCGGCGCCGTAGGCGTCCGGTGCGTCGAGGGTCTCGGCTTCGAGGAGCGCATGCATGAGGCTCGCGAGTTGCTCGCGGTGCTCGGTGAGCAGTTGCGTGACTTCGGTGTGCGCCTCTCCCACGATCCGCTGCACTTCCTCGTCGATCAGCCACTGCACCTGGGGCGAGGTCTCGCTCGCACCGGGAAGCAACGGTCCCTGGCCGTCGGCCGACAGGAGCGTGATCGGGCCGAGCTTCTCGCTCATGCCCCAGCGGCCGACCATCTGGCGCGCGATCTGGGTGAGTTGCTGCAGGTCCGACTCGGCGCCGGTGGTGATCGTTCCGTAGACGACCTCTTCGGCCACCCGTCCTCCGAGGGAGACCATGATCTTCGCCTCGAGCTCCTCGCGTGAGTAGGAGACGCGGTCGCTGTCGGGCGTCGAGAGCGTGACGCCGAGTGCCTGCCCGCGCGGGATGATCGAGACCTTGCGGACGGGATCGGCTTCCGGTGTGAGCATCCCCACGAGCGCGTGCCCGGACTCGTGGTAGGCGGTGCGTTCGCGGTCTTCACGGCTGAGGAAGATCCCCCGCGGTGCGCCGAGAAGGATCTTCTCCAGTGCGTCCGTGAAGTCAGCCATCTGCACCGCCTTGTGTTCCCGCCGGGCGGCCAGTAGTGCCGCCTCGTTGGCGAGGTTCGCCAGGTCGGCGCCGACCATTCCGGGGGTGGTCGAGGCGAGAACTTCCAGGTCGACGTCTTCGTCGAGCGGAATTGACCGCGTGTGCACCTGGAGGATCTTCAGCCGGCCGTCTCGGTCGGGCGGCTGCACCGCGACGCGGCGGTCGAATCGTCCCGGCCGCAAGAGGGCCGGGTCGAGAATCTCGGGGCGGTTGGTGGCGCCGATCACCACCACCGCCTGCGTCGACTCGAAGCCGTCCATCTCGGTGAGGATCTGATCGAGCGTTTGCTCGCGCTCGTCGTTGGCGCCGGTGATGCCGGCCGAGCCCTGACGGGAGCGGCCGATCGCGTCGAGCTCGTCGATGAAGATGATCGACGGCGCGGCCTCCTTCGCCTTCGCGAATAGGTCACGCACGCGGGATGCACCGACGCCGACGATCGCCTCGATGAACTCCGAGGCCGCGATCGAGAAGAACGCTGCCTGCGCCTCGCCTGCCACCGCCCTCGCGACAAGCGTCTTACCGGTACCGGGCGGCCCGAAGAGCAGCACGCCGTGTGGTATCCGCGCGCCCAGCCGGACGTAGCGATCGGGGGTCTGCAAGAAGTCGACGATCTCCGTCAGCTCCGCCTTCGCTTCGTCGATTCCGGCCACATCGTCGAAGGTCACGCGGATTTTCGCTGGATCGACGCGCCGTGCCTGCGATCGCCCGAAGTTGCCGAGCGCGCCGAGCCCACCCGCACCCGACTGAGCACGGCGCGCGAGGAGCACGAACAGCCCGACGAGGAGGAGCGTCGGCCCGAAGCCGAGCAGGAGCTCGCCCACGAGTGAGGTCCCGGTGCCCGGGTTCTTTGCGTTCACCTGCACGCCCTTCGCTCGCAGGAGCGAGGTCAGCGAGTCGCCGTTCCAGAACGTCGGCACGCGAGTCGAGAAGAGCGTCGTGGGCTTGGCCTTCTTGCTGCCCGGTGGGTAGACGACCTTCCGCACGAACGTCCCGTCGATCGTGTCCCCCTTCGTGGAGATCGACTTCACCTGGCCTGTCTCGACCTGGTGGAGGAAGGTCGGGCTGAACGGGACCTTCACTCGCGACTGGCCGTGGCCCACCATCACGAGGACGGACAGCCAGTTGAGGGCCAGCAGCGCGGCGACGACGTACCAGAAGCCGCGCCAGCGGTGCGGCGGACGCGGCTTGTGCTCATCCGGCATGCCGCGCCCGTCAGGTGCCGGCGCCACTCGCCAGCGGCCCTTGTCGTGCGGCATCGGCGCCGGGGGCACCGCTTTGTTCGTCTCAGCAGCCACGGTCCCTACCCGAATGTGAACACGTACGCCTCGGCGCCACGCTCGAGAAAGATTATCTCAAGGGTGTGCTCCCGGACGGAGTCGTGCTGGCGCACGAGCTGGTAGAGGCGGCCGTCATCGAGCACGCCGTTGCCCTGCTCGTCGATGTCGAGGCCGTGTGACCGACCCGGCGCGTCGCCGTCGAGAAGCAGGCGGAACGGGATCGGCTCGCCCGTCGAATGCGACAGAACCAGGTGCGCGTCGCGGGCCTGGAACCGGTAGGCGATGCTGCCCCCGGCTTGGTCGAGGACGACGTTCTCTGCGTGCGTCGTCCACTCGCCGGCGAGGCTCCACTGGTTGAGGTGCAGCCGCTCCGGTGAGGCCATCCGTTCTCTGCGCGCGGAGCCGAGGTAGGTCTCGGGTGAGCGCAGGTTGCCCCAGTCGGCCTCCGCCTCAACACCGAGTCCTTCGACCGAGACGAGCTCGCGCTTGACGCCGAGCAGCTCCTGGATGACCAGCTCGGATTCCTCGTAGCGTCCCTCGCCGAAGTGGTGATCGCGGATCACACCGTCCCTGTCGACGAAGTAGAGGGCGGGCCAGTAGTGATTGTCGAACGCGCGCCAGACCGCGTAGTCGTTGTCGAGCGCAACCGGGTAGTCGATCGATCGATCCTGTGTCGCCTGTCGCACACGATCGATCTCGTGCTCGAAGGAGAACTCCGGCGTGTGGACGCCGACGACGACCAGTCCGTCATCGCGATAGGCGTCCGACCACGCGCGGACATACGACTCGGTGCGGAGCCAGTTGATGCACGTCAGCGTCCAGAAGTCGACGAGAGCGACCTTCCCGCGCAGGTCATCCATCGAGAGCGGCGGCGAGTTGACCCAGTCGGTCGCTCCGGCGAAGGCCGGGAGATACCCCTCTGCAGGCATGGGCGCGTGGCGGCGGATCCCGAAGATGCTCATCGCGCGGCGCCGACCTCGGTAAGGGCAGACTTGGGTGCTCCCTTCGTGGTCTGGTCGTCGACGGTCTCCCGCTCGGGGAAGCGCGTTGCCGCGATGCGCGCACGCAGGTCATCGATGTCCGCCTGCGGGATCTCGACGGTGAAGTCCCGAATCGCCGTCGCGGTTGTCGTTGCCATGAATCCCCTCTCGTTTCGATCCCGGCTCCGCCGCCACCGGCACGCGTGAAGCCGGACTCTCGGGTGGCGAGGACACCGTTGATCACCGTGATCCACGGGAAGCTAAGGCCTTGATTCTGCCTCATGAGCCTCGCCCTTCCAAGCCGTCGATCGCGCCCGTCGAACACCCTGGCCTTTCCACGGGCCGTGCTGTGTGAACGACGCCGACGAAGCGTTGGGGGGGACGGCCGGACCGCGGATTGGCACGGACGGAAGGTGTGAGCCAAACTCGCAGCAGTATGTCGTCGTTCTTCACGGAGCACGGGCTTCCGCTCCTGTTCGCGGCGGTCTTGGTCGAGTCGTTCGGGATCCCGGTTCCGGGCGAGACGGCGCTGATCGCGTTCGGCGTCCTCGCGTCGCAAGGTCACTACCCGATCGTGATCGTGATCGCGGTTGCAGCCGCTGCGGCGATCATCGGTGACAACCTCGGCTTCTGGTTGATCGGGCGGCGCAGCGGCCGCGCCCTGATCGCGCGCTACCCATGGGTCGAGCGCCGCACCCGGCATGTCCTTCCTCGCGCCGAGGCGCTGATCGACCGCTACGGAGGACGAGCCGTCTTCTTCGGCCGTTTCGTCTCCGTCCTGCGCGAGACGATCGCCTGGGTCGCCGGCCTCACCGGCATGTCCTGGCCGCGGTTTCTGTTCTGGAACGCGTTCGGCGGGATCGTCTGGGCGACCGGCGTCGGCCTGCTCTCGTACTTCGGCGGCAAGGCGCTCGCCGATACGGTCAGCACGTACGGCCTGTACGCAGCTGCTTCGATTGTGGTCGTCGTCGCACTGATCGTCGCGGCGCCGAGGCTGATCCGCCGCCTCCAGCGCGATTAGGTGTCGCTTACGAGACCTGAGCTACCGGCCCTTCCTTCGCCGCCTCCGTCCAGCGTGGTGTCCTTGCGGGCCGAGTCTGCGCTACGGTTCCTCGGCGTTGTCCTCCGGGGCTCGGATCAGACTGCTCGTCGCACTTGTCGGACTTGCAGCAGGGGTGGTCGCGGTCGCAGCCGTCATCGTGCACGCCACGCGCAGGACGCCCGCGAAGCCGGCAGCGGCGCCGCCTCAAAACGCGCTTGCCTCCTCGCGCTTTCCGGCACCTCCGAAGGGGGCCGTCGTGTACGCCCGCCAAGCTGGATCCAGCCTCCTTGCCCTCGGCGTCGTCCCGCGACGCGGAGCGCTGCTTCTCCAGGCCTCGGTGCTCGGCGGCCAGGGAAACGGAGTCTCGGGGCTCCGCGTTGGCTTTTCCGTACGCGGCGAGCGTCGCGTGGGAACCCCCTGCGGCCCCGGCTGCTACCGCGCAACAATTCCGCTCTCGGAACACCCGCCGGCGGTCTCGCTCGCGGTCGTTGGGCGTGCAACTTCGATCAGCTGGCGTGTCGATCTCCCGGCGGTTTGGCCGCCACCCGATGGAGCTGCGGTTCTTGCGCGCGCGGGCCGCGTGTGGCGGTCGCTTCGATCGCTTGCATACGTCGAGCAGCTCGCATTCAATTCCACCGTCAAGACCACGAGCACCTGGCGGGTCGCCGCACCTGACCGCCTCGCATACACCGTCCGCGGCAGCGGGGGAGGGGTCGTGATCGGCGGCCGTCGCTGGGACCGCTCGACGCCGCGCGGGCACTGGGTCGAGTCGGTGCAATCCGGCGCGATCACACAGCCTGTCCCCTTCTGGGCCAGCATCTCGAACGCCCATGTCCTCGGCACCGTCACAGCGTCCGGCCACGCCGCCTGGCTCGTCTCGTTCTTTGATCGCGAGACCCCGGCATGGTTCGAAGTGACAATCGAAAAACGCACGGGACACACGCTCGCACTCCGAATGTTCGCAGCGGCGCACTTCATGACCGACGTCTACCGGTCGTTCGACAGCGCGAGACCGATCGTTCCGCCGCGTTGAGCGCGAATGGTGGTGTGAGCGAACCGTTAAGGCAGTTAAAGGTTCCGCTGGGCGGTCCCACCTCGGTGCGATAGCATGTATCGCAAAAGGTGTTCGTGTGGACGGGTCGTCCGCGAGTGTGCCGCGACTGCGAGGTATGGGAGGGATTTCTCGCCAGGCGCAGTACGTAAAATTCGCTGCGTGCCTCGAGTCTCGAGCCCAAATCCACTGTTCAAGGGGGAACGAATGCGTCGCAAAGCCTTTCTTGCAGTTGTTCTAGCGTCAGGCGTCGGTTTGCTAGCGGCTGGAGCAGTTGCTTCGTCGGCGATCTTCTCGACGCATACGGCCAACGCCACGGTCATCACAGTCGTTGCAGGAAAGCCGAGTGAGCTCCGGTTTCAGCTCTCCAAGAGCACGAAGCTCAAGATCGGCACCTACACCTTCAAGGTGACGAACAAAGGCCTTGGCTTCCATACCTTCAAGCTCTGCACAACCCCGGTGAAGACCGCGGTGAAGAACACATGTGTCGGCAAGGTGACGAAGACCCTGCATCCGGGACAGACCGCGTCGTTCACCGTGAAGCTCACGAAGGCCGGCAAGTACGAGTACCTCTGCAGCATTCCAGGGCATGCGGCCGGCGGGATGAAGGGGCTCATCGGCGTCGCCGTTGCGGTGAAGCCCGCACCGCCGCCCCCGACGACGACCTCCACCACAACTCCCACCACCACGAGCAGCGGTCCTCCCACGGCCAACGGTTGCCCGTTCGGGACGCCGCCAGGCACGACGGTCGGGAGCGATGAAGACGGCGATGAAAGCGACGCGATCGGCAAGGATGACGCAGACGGCTGTCTCTAGCCTCGCCTGCGCGTCGTAGCTTCGATCGCACAGCTGGACAAACGTGAGCGCCGGGGGAGTCTCTCCCCCGGCGCTTTCTCGTGTGCGCCCGGATATCTTCCGCACGTGCTCCGTAGGCGCCGCTATTTCTCCTGACGCGCGGACCGATCGGGCAGGCAACGGCGTTCCGCGCCGGCGATCCGCGGGATCCGTGGCCGCTCTCGCGGCCGTGTTGCTGGTTGCCTGGGCCGCCGCGGGATGCGGTGGCCGAGCAGCGAATGTCTCCTGGGCCTCGGCAAACGGGGGCGTCGCGAGCCAGCGCGCGGCTACGACGACCGAGCTCGACGCGCGGACGATCCCGCGGCTCAAGGTGCGCTGGCGCTTCCGCCTCCACTCGAGCGCCACGAGCTTCGGTGCAATCACCTCGAACCCGATCATCCGCGGAAACGTGGTGTATCTGCAGGACTCCACCTCGAGTGTCTACGCACTTGACGTTCGAACCGGCGCGCTGCTCTGGAAGGACACCTTGAAGGCGCCGAACGACGGCCCGAACGGCGTCTCGGTCTCCGGTTCGCGGCTCTACGGCGCGACCGACACGACGGCCTTCGCGCTCGATGCGACGAGCGGCAGACGTCTTTGGTCGCGGAGACTGGTCGGCCGCTTCGAGCAGTTCATCGCGATCGCGCCCGTCGTCGACCGTGGCCGGGTGTACGTGAGCACCCAGGGGTTCCTGCCGGGAGGCCATGGTGCGCTCTATGCATTGTCTGCGGAGACGGGAAGGATTGTCTGGCGCTTCCAGACGATCAAGTTGCCGTGGACGCATCCGGCCGCGAGCGGCGGCGGCGGTGCGTGGAATCCGGTGAGCATTGACGAGCACGGAAACGTCTACGCGGGTATTTCGAATCCGGGTCCGTGGGGTGGGTCGAGCGCGTACCCGAACGGCGGCGTTTTCCCCGGGCCGGCGCTCTACACCGACTCGCTCGTCGTGCTCGACGGAGCGTCGGGCCGTCTGCTCTGGTACGACCAGGTAACTCCCCACGACATCCGTGACTACGACTTCCAGGCCTCACCGATTCTCGCGACCGTCGACGGTCGCAGCGCGGTCTTCGGCGCGGGAAAGGGAGGGCTGGTCGTCGCCTGGGATCGCAGCTCTCACACGCGCCTCTGGTCGCGGCCCGTCGGCGTCCACCTGAACGATCTCGGATCGCTGCCGTTGCAGCCGAAGCCGGTCTGCCCGGGGCTGCTCGGGGGTGTGCTCACGCCGATGGCGTACGCCGCCGGCCGCCTGTTCGTCCCAGTGGTCGAGCTCTGCTCGCAGGAGAGTGCCGTCACGACGAAAGACGCGTTCGCGCGACCACCCTCGCAGGGAAAGGGAACGGTCTACGCCCTCGATGCCGCCACCGGCAAGACCGTCTGGCGCGCACACCTCGGATCGGCGCCTTTCGGTTGCGCGACTGTTGCGCGCGACGCGGTGATCGTTCCGACGTATGACGGGCAGGTGGTTGCATTCGCGGCAGCGGACGGGCGCACGCTGTGGCGTACGCAGTTGCGTGCGGGCAACAACAGCTGTCCGGCCGTCGGCAAGGACGTTCTCGTCGTCGCGGGCGGCGCGCCGCACCCGGGCATCGCGCATCCGGTCACCGAGGTGGTGGCCTATGGTTTGGCTCGCTGATCGAGACCCACGAGCTAGAGTGCTGTTGATGGCGGGTAGCAAGCTGCGGTCGATGTCGCTGATCGTGTCGGCCGCGTGCGCGGTCGCGCTCGGAGCCGCCGTCGCCGCGACGGCCGGCGCCCAAGCCTCTGCGAAGTGGATTGTCTTCTCAGCGGTGCCGTCGGGCCAACATGTCGATCAGCTCTTCCGGATCCGCTCATCGGGCGCCGGCCTCAAGAGCTTGACGAAGGGTCAGTATCCGTCGATCGCTCCCGCCTTCTCGCCCAATGGCACGCGGATCGCGTTTGCGCGCGCGGGAGTCGGCCTTGTGACGATGGATGTGGACGGGAAGGCTCTGCGGCGCCTGACGACGAACGGCCGAGACAGCTTTCCGGCCTGGTCGCCGGACGGCAAGCAGATCGCGTTCGTGCGGCCGTACAAGGCAGCGTGGACGATTTACGTCATGTCGTCGTCCGGCGGCCCGCAGCGACGCTTGACCAAGGCGCCTCCGTCGGGTCGGCCGACCTGGAGCTCGAGCGGGCTCCTGATCCCATCGGGCGGTGACCTGTTGAAGATCGACCCTGGCACAGGGCATGTGCTCAAGTACTTCAATGCCACGATCGACGCCGTGTGGGGCCTGAACACGGTCTCGCTCTCCCCCGACGATTCGCGCCTTACCTTCATCGGCGCGCGCGACCCCGACCCGGGAGACAAGGAGTGCGGCGAGGGACCGTGCCAGCGGTTCGCGCTCTACCAGGAAAATCTGCTCACGAAGAACAAGACGCCGCGGCTGCTCATCAAGAACGTCGGGCCGGCGACGTTCTCACCCGACGGGACGCGGCTTGCCTTCGTTGCGCGGAACGCAAAAATCCAGCTCTGGACGCTTGGTAGTGGGCGCTCGACGTCGCTCTCGATCGGCGCCAATTACGCGACCGTCGCGGCCGCTCCGGCGTGGCAGCCGTAAGCTCGCCCCGCCAGGACGTCAGCGGATTCTGAAGGTGCCTTTCAGCGTGCGGCTACCGACCGCGGAGCTGGAGTACGGCAGCAGGCCGCGGTAGTCGAGATACATCACGATCGTCTTCTGCTTGTCCGGCGTCAGGATAGTGGCGAAGCCGATCGTCTTCCCAACGCCGCGCTTGGGTGTCCCGATCACCCACCGCTGAGTCTTCTTGCCGCGGTTGGTGAGGACGAAGATGCAGTTCGTCCCGCGTGCAGCAGAGCTCGGCTTCACGGTGACCGAGGTGTCGGTGATCGTCACCTTGATCGTCAGGATCGCCGGCGCGTTCGTCGTCTGCGGACGGGTGAAGCTCGGCGTAGCAACCACGAGTGAGACTGCGGTGGCCGCCGTCACGGCGCCGACGAGTTTGCCAATCCGCATCCCGTCAATCGTACCGCAGGTGGGTACGGTCAGCAGCGCGTTTTTGTCTTCCGCCCGTTCGGGCAGATGGCGCCGTACCAGCCGACATTTCCAAGTTTCGCACCGGCGAGGCTCGCCGTCGAGAGATCCGCGCCGAGAAGCGTCGCGCCTCGAAGGTCTGCGCCGGAAAGGTTCGCCCCGATCAGGTAGGAACCGCTCAGGGTCGCGTTCGCGAGCACTGCCCGGGTCAGGTTTGCATGGCTGAAGTTCGTACCGACGAGCGCAGCCGTGTTGAGGTTTGCACCTCTGAGATTGGCACCCCCGAGGTTCGCACCTGCGAGGTTCGCGAGCGCCAGGTTTGCGCCCGCGAGATTTGCGCCGACCAGGTTTGCGCCGATGAGATTTGCGCGGCCCAGGTTGGCTCTGGAGAGGTTTGCGTGGGCGAGATTCGCACCGTTCAGCGTCGCGCGAGAGAGGTTCGCGTTGGTCGACGCGGCGCCGACGAGGCTCGCAAAGGCGAGGTTCGCATTGTCCAGGTGTGCGCGAGTGAGTTTTGCGCGTGCCAGGTTGGCGGTGGCCAGGTCGGCTTGCGTGAGCTTGGCGCCGATCAGGTTGGCCCCTGCGAGGTTCGCGTTGCGCAGATCGGCCCGCACCAGATCTCTTCCGGCCAGGTTGCCGCGCGGGCACGACGTCCACCCGTGCTTCGGAAGGATCTTGCACGTCGAACGCACTGCGGACTGGGTCGCTGCAACCGCCACACCGGAGATGGCGACCGCAGCAGCGAGGAGAACGATCGAGAGGGATGCCCGGCGCACGCCCGCGAAGACTAGAGGCTTGAGCGTGCCGACGGACCCGACGCGAAGCGCCGGAAGCGGCTCGACGAGGTGCGTGTGTTGACCTCGTCCGGAACCGAGGAGTATAGTTTCCGAGCAGTAACCATCTCGCAAAATTCGCCCGCCAGCCCTAAAGCCGCCGCTTGCAGACCGAGCATTTCTGCGGCGCCCGCAACGGCTTCTCGCGGGCATGGCGCAACAGGGAGGAACTCGATTGCACCGCTTTCGTTGGCAAGCAGGGGTAGTCGCACTGACACTGGTGGTGGCGTTTGGAATCGTGACGACCGCCGCGTCCTCGAAGCGTGCGGTGGTCAAGACGATCACCCCTTCACCTCCTTGGACGGCTGCGCAGTTGAGCGCTCCTGCCGGGGACAACTGGCTCGAGTACTACGGGAGCCTGAATGGCAATCGTTACTCGTCCTTGAACCAGATCACGACGTCGAACGTCAGTTCGCTCAAGCAGGTCTGGCAGATCAGCCTCGGCACCTGCACGGCGGCGATCATCGCCGGCGCGCCGGTGATCCCAGGCGCTTCAAATGGGGCGGCGAACAATCCGACCAACTGCGGCTCGCTGGAGTCGAACCCGGTCGCGGTTGACGGTGTGCTCTACACGATCGCGGCGCCTGTCGGCAAGGTCTTCGCGATCGACGCGGCGACCGGCAACACCATCTGGACCTATACGCCGTCGTACGCGGGCGAGGTCCTCAACAACGGTCGCCCCTTCAGCCCGGGCAGCGGTGGGCGTTTGCCGGGCGTCGCGGTCGGCGAGGGCAAGGTCTTCTTCGGCCTGCAGGACGGCCGCCTGATCGCGTTGGACCAGACGAGCGGCCAGGAGGTCTGGTCGACGTCGGTCGGGTCGTACAAGAACAACGCGAAGGTCTCCAGCGCTCCGATCTACGTCAACGGCATCGTTCTCGCCGGTGACGGCTCGGGCGACAGCGGTGGCAACAGCCCGTCGCTTCAGGCCTTCAGGGCCGCGAACGGCGCACACCTCTGGGCCTGGAGCCCGATCCCGTCGCCCGGTCAGCCCGGGTACAAGACCTGGACGAACAACGGCAAGGGCGGGAACGGCAGCACCCTCTACGGCGGTGGCTCGTTCTGGGAGTCCCCGATCGTCGACACCTCTCGCAGCACGGTGATCGTCGGCACCGGTAACCCCGAGCCGTGGAACTCGCGCGGCCCGGGTCAGAACCTCTACACCGACTCGATCGTCGCGCTCAACCTCTACACGGGTCAGCTGAAGTGGTACTTCCAGCAGGTGCACCACGACCTGTGGGACTCCGACCTGCCGAACAACGGTGTCATGTTCACCGGCAAGTTCAAGGTCAACGGCAAGATGGTCACACGCCCTGCCGTCTCCTACGTCAACAAGGTCGGCATGACCTTCGTTCTCGACCGCGAGACAGGCAAGCCGCTGATCCCGGTCAAGGAGACGCCGGTTCCGCAGAGCAAGGCCGATGGCATCAACACCTGGCCGACGCAGCCGGTCCCGGCGACGCAGAACGTCCTGTTCAACCCGGTCGGCAAGGACGGGATCCCGTGCACGACGCCGACTGCGACGACGAGCTCCGGCGTCCCGTATGCAACGGCGACCGCGCCTGACGGCAAGCCGTTCAAGATCGGGTGCGCGTACACGTACTACGACACGACGCAGTACACCGTCATGCCGTTCGAGATGATGGACTGGCCGGCGAGCTCCTACAGCCCGCAGACCCACTCGATGATCACGTGCGGCGTCACCGGCCGGGCGACTGCCATGGAGGCGATCCCCGCCGCCTCGCAGATCGCGAGCTCGTTCGGCGGCCTCGGTGCGAACCGCCTCGGCGTCGCTGACGGCTCCACGCCGATCAGCAACTCGGGCAACTTCACGTCGCTCAACGTCGAGACCGGCAAGTACACGTTCCACCAGCACTGGCCGGCAATCTGCTACTCCGGCTCGGCGAACACCGCCGGCGGGCTGACCTTCGTCGGCCACTTCGGAACCGGTGACGGGTCGAAGGGCGATGGTTACCTCGAGGCAGTGGACACGAAGACGGGCGCTTCGCTCTGGAAGTCGGCGCCGATGCCGTATCCGGTGGGAGCTGCTCCGATCGTCTACAGCGTCAACGGCAAGGAGTACGTCACCGTCGAGGTGGGTGGCGCGGGTCACAACGACGTGACACGCCCCTTCGGTCTCCTCGATCCGCGGCGCGTTCGCGGCGACTACGTCTACACGTTCGCACTGTCGTAGTCGAACTCAAGTGCGTGAGGCGGTGGTCCCCTGCAAGGGGGGCCACCGCCTCTTTGCATCTACAGGGCACGTCGGCCGCGTAGCTTGAGGAGCGGAGTGGTGAGCATGGCTCGGATAACACGACGTCGAGGCGACGTCTCGCCTGGTCTCGTTGGGCTGTGCGCGATCGTCGCGATCCTGGTCGTTTCGCCGATCGTGATCATCGCCTTCCAGGCGTTCCAGGGCGGAACCTCCGCAATCGCGGACGCGCTCGGCGCATCCTCGTCGCGCACGCTCCTCGTCCACACCGTGTTGGTCTCGCTCGTCGCGACGCCCGTCTGCGGCGTGATCGGTGTCGGGGCGGCCTGGTTCGTCGAACGGACGCGGCTTCCCGGGCGGCGGCTTTGGGCGCTGCTGCTGGTCGCCCCTCTCACGGTGCCACTCTTCGTCACGAGCTACGCGTGGGCGACGCTCGGCGTCGCGCTCCAGGGGTTCCTCGGCGCGGCCGGGATCATTGCGTTTTCGTACTACCCAATCGTCTTCTTGCTGGTCGCCGTCGCGCTGCGTGGACTTGATCCGGCGCTCGAAGATTCGGCGCGCTCGCTCGGGCTCAATCCGCGTCAGACGTTCTTCCGGGTCATCCTGCCGCAGCTTCGCCCGGCTCTGCTCGGCGGCCTGTTGCTCGTGGCGCTCGACGCCCTCGTCGAATTCGACGCCTTCGTCGCGCTCCGGTTCCAGACGTTCTCCCTGGACATCTATGCGCAGTACCGTCTGGGCTTCAGCACGTCCGGTGCCGCCGCTCTGTCGTTCTTCTCGATTGCCCTCTGCCTCGTGCTTCTGTTCGGCGAAGCGTGGCTGCGGGGGGACGCGAACTACACGAGGGTCAGCCGCGGCGCTCGGAGGGCTCCCGTCCGCTATGAGCTTGGCCGCTGGACGTTGCCGGTGCTCGCAGGCCTCGCCGCCGTCGTTGCAGTCGGCGTCGGCATACCCGTCGGCATGCTCATCCGCTGGTTTGCAGAAAGCAGCAGCGCCGCGCTCTCGACCGCGACGGGGAACCTGCAGTTTCTCTGGCCGGCCAGTCGCACGACGATCCTGCTCGGTGTCTGCTCAGCCCTCGTGGCGCTGCTCCTGGCGCTGCCGGTCGCGGTGCTCGCCGTCCGGCACGGTGGGCGGTTTTCGAGGCTGGTCGAACGCTCGACGTACCTCTCCTTCGCGCTGCCCGATCTCGTGGGGGCGATCGCTCTTTCCTACGGAGCCGTTCACTACGCGCGGTTCCTCTACGGGAGCTTCGCGTTGGTCGTGTTCGCCGAGGCGATCCTGTTCGTGCCATTTGCGGTCGTTGCAATGCGAGCCACGTTGGGACAGATCGAGCCTGCCCTCGAAGACTCCTCGCGCGCCCTTGGTGCGGGCCCGTTCGCGACGTTCCGCCGGGTGACGATGCCGCTTGCGCGTCCCGGCGTGCTCGCCGCGATCGTGCTCGTCTTTGCTTTTTCCCTTGGTGACCTGGCGACCGCGCAGGTGCTTCTCCCGCTGAACCTCTACACGCTCGGCACCGAATTCCAGGCCAACAGCGGAACGGTCGCGTTCGCGAGCGCCGCCCCGTTCGCAGCTGTTCTGATCGTGCTGGCGATGGCCGCTGCCTACGTGCTGATGAGTAGCTTCGGCACAGTGCGCGCATTCAAGGACGACGATCGTGGCTGAACTGCGCTGCACGTCTCTTGCCAAGTCCTACGGGACTCGAGCCGTCTTGCATGAGGTCGACCTCGTCGTCCCCGAGGGAACCCTTACCGCCATCCTGGGCGCCTCGGGGAGTGGCAAGACCACACTGCTGCGCCTGATCATCGGCTTCATCGCACCCGACCGCGGCACGATCGAGGTCGACGGAAGCCTGGTGGCCGTCGCGGGGGGCCTGCACGTCGCCCCCGACAAGCGAGAGATCGGCTACGTCGCCCAGGAAGGTGCGTTGTTCCCCCATCTGACGGTCGCCGAAAACGTCGCCTTCGGACTTCCGCGCGGCGAGCGAAAGAACGGAGCGCGTACGAACGAGGCGCTCGACCTCGTCGGGCTCGGCTCGGGCTACGCGGCCAGGCGTCCCCAGGAGCTCTCCGGAGGAGAACAGCGCCGCGTCGGCCTCGCGAGAGCGCTCGCGCCGAAGCCGCGGATCGTGCTGCTCGACGAACCGTTCTCCGGCCTCGACGCACACCTTCGCGCCGAGACGCGCGCGGCGGTCACGAGGGCGCTGGCCGAGGAGGGCGCGACCGCAGTGCTCGTCACCCACGACCAGGCCGAGGCGCTGTCGATGGGGGACGAGGTCGCCGTTCTCCGCTCGGGACGGCTCGCTCAGACGGCAACTCCGACCGTCCTCTACCGCGCACCGGTCGATCTCGATGTCGCCCGGTTCGTCGGTGACGCCATCGTCGTTCCGGGAACCGCCCGTTCCGGGGTCGTCGACTGCGTGCTTGGACGCCTCTCCACGCCGAGCCTCACCGTCGCCGGCAACGTGGAGGTGATGATCCGGCCCGAGCAGATCCGCCTTGTGATCACACCCGGCGCTCGTGGGACGGAGGACGCCGTCCCAGCAGAGGTGATCGGCCACGACTACTACGGCCCGGACACCGTCGTGCAGTTGCGGCTCCGCGACGGTGATCGAATTCCCATCTCGGCCCGGACGTACGAGGTCGCCGTTCCCGACGCCGGCGACGTCGTCGGCGTTGTCGTCTCCGGGCCAGTCGCGGTCTACCCGTTGCGGGGCTCCGGGCCGGCCACGTGAGTCGCGGAAGCGTGCGCGCCGGCTCGCTGGTCGCGCTCGCCGCCTGCTGCGCTGCCTTTGCCGGCGGTTGCGGAGGAGGCTCGGGGCATGCCTCGATCACCCTCTACAACGGCCAGCACACCAAGCTCACAAGCTCGCTCGCCGCCGCGTTCGAGAAGGCGACCGGCGTCAAGGTACGGATCCGAACGAACGACTCCGCGGTCCTCGCCGACCAGATCATTCAGGAGGGTGACGTCTCGCCGGCCGACGTCTACCTCTCGGAGAACTCTCCCGAGCTGATGGAGCTGCAGCGGCGCGGGCTCCTCGCCCGGCTGCCCCAGTCCATCCTGCGCCGGGTTCCGGGCGCCGACGCATCGCCGACAGGTCACTGGGTCGGAATGGCGTTGCGGGTCAGCAGCCTCGTCTACGACCCCGCGCGTGTGCCGCGGTCGCAACTGCCTGCATCGATTCTCGATTTCGCGCAGCCGCAGTGGAAGGGGAAGATCGCGATTGCTCCGACGGATTCCGACTTCCCGCCACTCGTCGGCGCCGTGATCGCCACGCACGGGGAGGCGGCGGCACGCGACTGGCTCACGGGCCTCAAGCGCAACGCCCGGATCTACCAGGACGAGGAGGCAATCGTCGCCGCCGTCAACCGTGGCGACGTGACGAGTGGCGTGATCAACCAGTACTACTGGTACCGCCTTCAGCTCGAGCTCGGCAACCAGGCCATGCACAGTGCGCTCTACTACTTCTCGGCGAACGATGTCGGGGCGGTCATCAACATCGCTGGGGCGGCAGTGCTCACGTCGAGCAAGCAGCAGAAGAACGCAGAGCGGTTCATCAGCTTTCTTGTCGGCAAGGCCGGCCAGCGGGTCATCGCGCGAAGCGACGACTTCGAATACCCCGTCCGCCCGGACGTCGCGCCAAACGGTGCGCTCCCGCCGCTCG
>JBAQHS010000288.1:0-3332 GCA_049288455.1 Gaiellaceae bacterium
GCGCTGGGTCGCGAAGCAGGCGCGGGCGCACGGTCCACGCCTCGCGAAGCACGCGCTCGACGCGCAGCGCCGGCGCGGCCCGAAGCGCTAGGAGGGGTGCCGAACTCAGACCGGAGCGAGGGCCGCGCGGGCGATGCGATCCTGCTCGATCCCGTGCGCGGTCGGGTAGCCCTCGGACGGGCTTGCGCGCCACGGCCGGCCGACGTAGCGCAGCGGCACCTCGGCTGACGTCTCTTCGAGGCGATGCCGGATCGAGCGCCACGGCCCCATGTTCTGCGGCTCTTCCTGCGCCCAGACGACCTCGGTGAGCGAGGGATACGACGAGATGACGTCGCGCACCGCGTCGGTCGGGAACGGGTAGAGCTGCTCGACGCGGGCGATGGCGACTCCCTCGAGCGTGGCGCGCGCCTCGTGGCCGAGCAGGTCGTAGTAGATCTTCCCGGAGCAGAGGATGAGCCGCCGAACCGCGCTCTTCTCGACCGATGAATCGTCGATTACCTGCTGGAACGAACCGTCGGTCAGTTCCGCGAGCGTCGAGGATGACTCCTTCAGCCGGAGCAATCCCTTCGGAGTCATGACGACGAGCGGACGCGCGTTTGCGTCGAGCGCCTGACGGCGGAGCAGATGGAAATACTGCGCGGCGCTCGTGCAGTTCACGACCCGGAGGTTCTCCTGCGCGCCGAGTTGCAGGAAGCGCTCGAGCCGCGCGCTCGAATGCTCGGGGCCGTTGCCCTCGTAGCCGTGCGGCAGCAACAAGGTCAAGCGTGACGTCTCGCGCCACTTCGAGAGCGCAGACGAGATGAACTGATCGATCACGATCTGCGCGCCGTTGGCGAAGTCACCGTATTGCGCTTCCCAGAGCACGAGTGCCTCTGGTGCAGCAGCCGAGTAGCCGTACTCGAAGCCGACGCATGCGAACTCGGAAAGCGGTGAGTTGAACACCTCGAACGACGCGGTCGCGTCGTCGAGATGCTGCATGGGCGTGAACGTCTCAGCGGTATGCACGTCGTGCAGGACGAGATGGCGCTGCGAGAACGTGCCGCGCTGGGAGTCCTGCCCGGTGAGCCTGACCGGAATCCCGTCGACGAGCAGTGATGCGTAGGCGAGCGCCTCGGCCTGGCCCCAGTCGATCCCGCCCGCCTCGATCGCCGTCCGCCGGCGCTCGAGCTGGCGTGCGAGCTTCGGATGCACGGTGAACTCGGACGGTGTGCGCAGGAGCTCTTCGTTCAGCGAGGTCAGGACATCGGGCGCAACGGCGGTGATCACGTCGCCCGCGGTCGAGCGCGGGATCGCGCCGTCGTGCTCTGGCAGGGCTGTGTCCCTGCCGAGCGACGCCCTCAGACGCTCGTGCGCGTCGCGCAGCATCGATTCGACCTCGGCGACGAGCGCGTCGGCCTCCGCCTGCGTGAGCACTCCCTCACCGACGAGTTGCGCCTCGTAGAGCTCGCGCACGGTCGGGTGTCCGTTGATCTGCTCCACCATGAGCGGTTGCGTGTACGCCGCCTCGTCCTGCTCGTTGTGGCCGAAGCGCCGGTAGCCGACGAGGTCGATGACGACGTCCTGGCCGAAGCGGCGCCGGTAGGCCATCGACAGACGGACGGCGGCGATTGCCGCCTCGGGATCGTCGGCGTTCACGTGCACGATCGGGATGTCAAAGCCCTTCGCGAGGTCGGAGGAGTACCGCGTCGATCGTCCTTCGCTCGGGTCGGTCGTGAACCCGATCTGGTTGTTCGTGATCAGGTGCAGGGTGCCGCCCGTCGAGTACCCCTCGAGACCATGCAGGTTGACCGTCTCTGCGACCACGCCCTGCCCCGCGAACGCCGCATCGCCGTGCAACAGGACCGCAAGCGCAACGGACGGGTCGTGCGCGCCGTTTCGGGTCGAACGGTCGGTCTGCTCGGCGCGGACCCGCCCTTCGACGACAGGGTCGACGGCTTCGAGGTGGCTCGGGTTCGCAACGAGGCGCACTCCCACCTTGCCGTTCGAGGTCGTGCGCGTGCCGTGCGCCGCAAGGTGATATTTGACGTCGCCGGTCCCGCCCTCGGGGTCGGCGGCAACGGCGTCGAGCGTCCGCTCGCCCTCGAACTCACGGAGGATGTAGTCGTACGGCATCCCGATCGTGTGCGCGAGGACATTCAGCCGCCCGCGATGCGCCATGCCCATGACCACGTCGTGCGCGCCCGACTCCGACGCGAGCTCGATCGTCTCGTCGAGCATCGGGATCATCACATCGAGGCCCTCGAGCGAGAACTGCTTCTGGCCGAGGAAGCGCTTGCGGAGGAACCGCTCCATGCCGTCGACCTCACACAACCGCCTGAAGAGCAGCCGCTTCTCGTCGGCGCTCAGTGCCTGGCGGTACCGGCCGGACTCGATCGCCTGACGGAGCCACACGCGTTGCTGGTGGTCGGACAGGTGCTCGAGCTCGTACGCGATCGTGCTGCAGTACGTCTCGGAGAGCTTCGGCAGCACGTCGGCAAGCGACTCGCCTGGAACATGCACGCGCAGGAGTGACGCCGGGATCCGTGCCTGCAGCTCGGGCGTGAGCTTCGGCTCGAGCCGCATGGGCTCGAGCGACGGGTCACCGACCGGCTCCGAGCCGAGAGGATCGAGCCGCGCCGCGAGATGGCCGTGCGTGCGATGCGCCTTGACGAGGGCCATCGCAGCGGCGACCCCGCCGAGCAGCTCCGAATCGATCTCCGCGTCCGAGGGCGCAGCAGCGGGAGGCGCCGGCGCTTCCGCGACCGCGGGGTGCCCGTTCTCGCCGTTCGCGTTCTGCGGCAGTGTCTCCAGCAGGCGGGCGATGCCCGGATGCGTCGCGACCAGCTCGGAGCCACCACTCTCGAAGAGCGCGCGCCACTCGGACGGCACCGCCTCCGGATTCTCGAGGTACTCGTCGAGCAGGGCGCGCGCGTAGCCGGCATTCAGGCCGTCGACGTCGTGCGAGCTCATGCGTCTAGTTGTACCAGGGTGAGGTCGGGATCCCTCCCCGGGAACGGGCCGCGCGGGCGGCCTCAAGCACAGCCGCTAGTACAGCGGGTGGTGCGTGATGACCTGCAGCGCTGCGCCGACGATGAAGCAGATGCCGATCACCGCGATCGCAAGACTGATCAGGCGCTGCTGGTCCTTACTCATCACGGTCGCGATGAGCGCAAGGATGAGCGCCACCGGCGCGAGCCGGAACGGGCGGTAGGCAAGTTCGAGCGCACCGAGGAAGAGTGCCCCTGCAGCCAGAACCCCGGCGACGGCCTCGGTGGGGCGGATTCGGTCTCGGCGCGCGGCGATCACGCACCGACTCTATCGCGACGCGGACGCGACACGCGCGCGGCATCGCG
>JBAQHS010000289.1:0-4213 GCA_049288455.1 Gaiellaceae bacterium
GCACGGGCGGCGCGCCGTCGTTCGACGCGATGAGCTGGTCGAGCGCGGCCAAGTCCGACATGTCCTGGAACTCGATGTCCTGGAGCTCGATGTCGTGGACGGACCAGTCCTGGAGCGATCAGGCCTGGCAGGCGATGTCATGGAGCTCGATGTCGTGGAACTCGATGTCCTGGACGGACATGAGCTGGACGGACATGAGCTGGGCCGACACCTCACAGGAGGACGCTGCCGAGGGCGACGCGGCCAGCCTGACCCAGATCTCTGCCGACTCGGCCGACGTGGCCGACGCGGCGACCGACCCCGACACGGCGGTCTCGGTCGACGGGCTGAACCCACTGACCGCGCTCGGCGTGACGGCACCGCTCACAGTTCCTCTCCTCCCCTAAATGCCGGGAGTCGCAACCGAACCGAGGGCCTGCTTCGTGCAGGCCCTCGGTCGTTGTGCGGTCGAATCAGCCGGGCCGCCCCCAAATGGGGGATGAGAAAAGCCCCATTGCGGCCGTAACGTCTTCTATGGGCGGCGGCATGCGGCCCGCGCGGAAGCGCGGATAGGAGAGAAGCAGGATGAGTGCTTTCCCGAGCGAGATCGAGCTCGAGACCGACACGAGCACCAAGGTGGAACGGCGGGCGCGGGCGCTGCCCCTGTCGGCGAGCGCGTACGCGTTCGCGGTTGCGTTCGGAGCCATCGGTGTCGCGGCGCCGCTGATCATCCGCCTGAGTAGCTCCACCGCCGGCTGGCTGACGTTCGGCATCCTTGCCGCCGGCGCCGCCTCGTCGCACACCTACACCGTGCGCACGGCGCGCGACACGGCCTTCCATACCTCGTGGGTGTTCCTGATCCCCGCGGCGATGCTTCTGCCGCCCGAGCTCGTCGCCTTGTTCGGCGTCGTGATGCACCTGCCGGAATGGCTGAAGGAACGCTACCCGTGGTACATCCAGAGTTTCAACATCTTCAACTACACGCTCGGCAATCTCGCGACCTGGGGTGGGGCGCAGCTCATCTTGCGGTCGAACGGCCTGATCCCCGACGAGCATCTTCGCTGGGCGGTCGCCGGTCTCACGGCCTGCACGATCGCGGTCGCTGCGAACCACCTCGTCCTTGCGCCGATGATCACGCTGGCCCGCGGGCACTCGCTTCGCGAGGCCGGGGTCTTCTCGTTCGAGAGCCTCTCGACCGACTTCATCCTCGCCACGCTCGGCCTCGCGGTCGCTGCGTTCTGGCACCTGAACCCGTGGCTGATCCCGTTCGCGCTCGCGCCGCTTCTGCTCATCCACCGCTCGCTCGCGATTCCCAAGCTCCAAGCCGAGGCGCGAATCGACGCGAAGACGGGCCTCTACAACGCCCGCCACTTCGCGGCGATGGTGCACGAGGAGCTGGGCCGCGCCCAGCGGTTCGAGCGGCCGATGTCGCTGATCATGGCCGACCTCGACCTGCTTCGCGACATCAACAACACCTATGGCCATCTGGCCGGTGATGCCGTGCTCCGCGGCATCGCCGACGTCTTCCGCCAGCAGCTCCGCCACTACGACGTGCCCGCACGGTTCGGCGGCGAGGAGTTCTCGATCCTGCTGCCCGAGACCCCTGCGGCGGAAGCGTTTGAGATAGCCGACCGCATCCGCCGTGCGGTCGCTGCGCAGATGTTCGACGTCGAGACGTCGAGCGAACCGATCCGCGCGACCATCTCGATGGGCGTCGCGAGCTTCCCCCGTGACGGCGACGACATGAATGAGCTCGTCCATCAGGCAGACCTGGCGGTCTACCGCGCAAAGCTCCAGGGACGCAACCGCGTCCTCGATGCGTCGAACGAGCCGCTCCTCGCACAGCCCGAGAAGCGTGGGTCGCGCCTCGTTTCGCTCCCGCTCGACGAGGACGATCCGGTAAAGCCTCTCGAGCACGCGCCAGAGCTTGTCCCGGAGGTCGAGCGACGGCAGACCTCGCGTCCGCACACGCCTCCCGCGCCGCGCTTCTTCTCGGTGCCTCGCAGGCTGAAGTGGACCGTCGGCCTCGTCGGCGTATTCGGCACGGGCGCGGGTGTGCTTGGCAGCGTCTTCGGCCACTCGACCGACGTCGTCGGCCTGGTCACGATCATCGTGTTCGTCGCGCTCGGGCAGGTGCTGTCGCTCGAGATGGAGGCGGGGTCGATCTCCGTCAGCGCCGTCGGTGCGCTCGCGGCGGCCGCGATCGTCGGGCCGCGCGCTGCGTTGCCGCTCGCCGTGACCATGTCGGCTGTCGAGTGGAGCGCGCGCCGCGCAGTCTTCCACCAGCTGCTCTTCAATGTCGGGGCCCTCTCACTTGCCTCGCTCGGTGCGGCGGCCGTGTTCTCGCTCCACCTCGGCGGGGCTGTCGGCACCGGGATCTTCGTCGCGTCGGGACTGCTGGCCGGCGTCGCATACTTCTTCGTCAACCTTGGCCTCGTGTCGGTCGCGGTCGGCGTGGAGGGGCACGAGAGCCCGCGAAAGGTCTGGTCAGAGCGATTCAGCTGGCTGCTCCCGCACTACGCGGTGTACGGCTTCATGGCGGCGGTCATCTACGAGGCGTACAAGCCGATCGGCGCCTGGGCGATCATCGTGTTCGCGCTGCCGCTCTTCCTGATGCGGAAGACGCAGGAGGCCTACCTCAAGCACACGCAACGCTCGGCGCAGAAGCTCCGCGCGGCCGCCGAGACGATCCAGACGCAGAACGTCTCGCTCGAGCACGCGAACAAGCTTCTGAAGGAGCGATCGACTGCGGCGATGGAGTCGCTCTCGGCGACCGTCGATGCGCGCGACGCCTATACCGCAGGACACTCACGCCGGGTGCAGCAACTCGCGCTCGCGATCGGCCGGGAGCTCGATCTCTCCCAGGCCGAGCTTGAGCTCCTCGGGCACGCGGCGCTCTTCCACGACATCGGCAAGCTCGGGATCCCGGACGCCGTCCTCCTGAAACCATCGAGCCTCACCGACGACGAGTGGAAGATCATGGCGAGCCATGCCGCCGAGGGGGCGTCGATCATCAACCGCCTCGGCTTCCTCAGCGACGCGGTGCCGGCGATCCGCCACCACCACGAGCGGTTCGACGGTGGGGGATACCCGGACGGTCTCGCAGGCGATGACATCCCGCTCGGGGCGCGCATCATCCACGTCGCGGACGCGTTCGACTCGATGCTGACTACCCGCGTCTACCGGCCTGCGCGGCCGGCGCACGAGGCGCTCGTCGAACTGCAGGAGCACACGGGAACGCAGTTCTGCCCGCGCTGTGTCGGCGCACTCGAGGCGCTCCTCGCCAGCGAGTTCTCGACCGAGCCACGGACGCGTCAGCCGCAGCTCGTCGACTGACCGCGCGCAGCCGATACACAGGCTCTACTTGCGAATCGTCCAATCCGCTCTACCATTCTTGTTGTGGCTCGGAAACCGTATCGCGCCGTCGCCGACATCGACCCGCAGGCGCTCGCGGCCTTCCAGGCAGGCATTCGCCGCCGCTACAGCGATGACCAGATCCTCGGCGAGCTGAGGGACTCCGCCCGGCGCCTCGGGCGCTCGCCGACGATGAAGGAGTTCGCCGCCGATCCGGACGCGCAGGTGCATCCGCAGACGGTGATCGAGCACTTCGGCACCTGGAACGCGGCGAAGCGAAGCGCCGGCCTGATGCCGCGACGGTTTGCGACCAGAGAGGAGCTCGTCACGGAGCTACGCCGGCTGGGGGAGGAACTCGGCCGCACGCCGACCGCACGTGACCTCGACGAGCGCCGCGGAGCGATCCCGTCGAAGTCGCTCTACTGGCACACGTTCGGCTCGCTCGCGCATGCCCTGCGAGAGGCGGGCTTCGACGTCGCCGTGGGAGAGGAGCGGCTCGAACGGGCTGTGTCACAGGGTGCCGCGCTCGCCCGCCGCGTCGGCCGCCTCCCGAAGTTCGCCGACTGGCGCGAGGCGCGGCAAGCCGACGCGTCGATGTTGACCGAGTGGCAGGTGTACCGGATGTTCGAATCGCGCCGAGGCGCGTGGGCGACCTTCCAGTTCCTCGTGCGCGAGCGCCTCGTGGAGGAGAGCGTGACAGTCGAACGCGACGGCTCGGTCGGTAGCTGAGCTGGCAGTTTTTCGGGCGTAAGGACTGTGACTCTTCGGACGTCCCGTCTGGGGCGTTTGTCAGGTTGGTGCCGGTGTTCCTCGTTCGTGACTCAGCGTAAGGATGACCGCGTGCGTGTCTTTCGAGCGATTCGTCCGGGCGAGGGATCCG
>JBAQHS010000290.1:0-1893 GCA_049288455.1 Gaiellaceae bacterium
CGCGAGGGAGCGGAGACGTTCTGGGGCGGCTACTCCGGCCTCTTCGTCGACCCCGATGGTCATCCGTGGGAGGTCGCGCACAACCCGCACTGGACGATCGGCGACGACGGCTCGATCTCGCTCGGCAATTAGCCGTCAGCCGAGCTGCTCGATGATGCGCGCCAGCTCGTCCGGTCGGTACCCCTGCTCGCGCGCGAAGTCGAGCAGCTCCTGCGCGCGGCTGATGACCGCACCGCGTTCCGGCGTTCCGGCCACGGTGATCCCGCGCCCGCGACGGAACTCGACGAGCCCCTCGTCGCGCAGCTGGCGCAGCGCGCGCAGGACCGTATTGGTGTTGACGTCGAGCACCGCTGCAAGATCCTTCGCCGGGGGGAGCCGCTCCCCCGGCTTCGCCTCGCCGTCGGCGATCGCGCGCCGAATCTCGGCCGCCACCTGCTGATGCAGCTGCATCGCGTCCTGGCGGTCGATCTTGACTTCCAGCATGGTGCTAACGATAGTAGCGTTATTCGAACCACTCGCCGCCGTGCTCATCGCCACTCCTCCCCGTCCGCGCCCCTCAGATCTCCGCGAAGCCGCGGCCGTCGAGGCGCTGCGCGAACAGGCGCTGATCGAAGAGGCGCGAAGGAGGGCTCGGCGGCGGCGCACCGGGTACGCCGCGGTCGTGGTTGGCGTGCTCGGCATTGCCGCAGGGGCGTTCGGATTCGGGAGGCTCGACACAGCAGGCAAGGCGGCGCAGCCGGCCGACGAACCGTCAGCGGCAAACGTGCACGGCATCACCCTGGTCGGCAAGATCGTCCTCGAAGGCGGAGGGAACGAGCTGCTCGTCGTCAATCCGGATGGCTCCGGCCCACAGACCACTGCACGGTGCCCGGCCACGATTCAGGGGTGCGCCGTCGGGGAGCCGGCATGGTCGCCCGACGGCACGCGGCTTGCGTTCGTGCGCGGCGCGTCGTACGTGAACGTCGCATCTCACATGTCGCTCTTCGTCGAGAACACGGCGACCCGGACGATTCGGCGGTTGGCCACCTGCGGCGATTGCAGTGGGCAATGGGGCGGTCACGTCCGCTGGTCGCCCGACGGAACGCAGGTCGCCTACAGCCGCGGCTACGGGTCGCGGGGTGGCAGCACCGTCTGGATCGCCGGAACGTCAGGAGGTCGTCCGGTACGGCAGTTGACCCGTTGCCCCGCACGTTTCTGCGCCGACGTCAACCCGGTCTGGTCTCCGAGCGGGCACGTGATCCTGTTCACCCGAGTCGGTGCGCACGGCTCGGCGCTCTACTCGATCGCGGCCGACGGCTCGCACCTGACACGAGTGGTCACTGGGGCGAGCGACGCCGCGTGGTCGCCGGACGGAGCAAGAATCGCTTTCGACGAGGGCAACGACGCTTACGCCGTCGACGCCGACGGCTCCCACCGGACGCTGCTCATCTCGGGCGCGCGGGGCAGCGGGCCCAACCTGCCTGCGTGGTCGCCCGACGGACGCACACTGGTCTACTTCTCGACGCCCGGGACGCGCGCCCATTTCGTAGCGGAGGTGTGGACGATCAACAGCGACGGTTCCGGGAAGCGGCGGCTCTACCGCTCGGCCTGCTGCGTCGGGTTGTGGGCGGCACCGATCTGGTCGCCCGACGGCCGTCAGATTGCGTTCTCCGCGTCGTCGGCCGGGGGCACGTTCGTGATGAATGCCGACGGAAGCCGCCTGCACCGGGTGAGCAAGGCGCGGGCCTCGCAACTGGCGTGGCGACGATGAGCGCTGCTTTCCGCCGCGTCGGCTTCCTCGGTTTCGCCGTGCTCGCCCTGAGCGCGTCGTCCGCCCACGGCACCGCGCCCGGCAAGAAGGGCCGGATCGCGTTCGAGCGGCTGCGCAACGTCGGGCCGCCGAACTGGGGCGAG
>JBAQHS010000291.1:0-7708 GCA_049288455.1 Gaiellaceae bacterium
CCTCGGCGTCGCGGCCTATGCTTGGCGGAGATGGCAGACGAGCTCAAACCGGCCTATCTGATCGCAGGCAGCGACCGGCCGAAGGTCGACCGCGCCGTCGCCCGGCTACGGGCGCGCTTCGAGGGCGATGCAGTCGAGCTCCACCTGGGTGACGAGACGAGCGGCGACGACGCCGTCGCGGCGTGCAACGCGATGGGCCTCTTCGGCTCCGGCTCGCGTCTGATCGTGATCGACGGCGTCGAGGCCTGGAAGGCGCCTGACGCAAAGGCGATCGCCGACTACCTCCGCTCACCAATGCCCGGCACCACACTCGCCCTCGTCGGCAACGAGCTGAAGAAAGACGCGCCGCTCGCGAAGGCCGTCTCGTCGGGCAAGGGCGAGGTGCTCCTCTGGGATGTCGCGTCGCGCGCGGTCGCACGCTGGATCGCCGAGCAGTTCAAGGTGCACGGCGCGCGCGCGGAGCCGGAGGCCTGCCGCCTGCTCGCCGAGCTCGTCGGCGACGACCTCTACGACCTCGCGAGCGAGGTCGAGAAGCTCGCAACCTGGGCGAGCGGCGACGAGATCACCGAGGCCGACGTGGCCGCGATCGTGGCTCCGCGCGCCGGCTCGCCGCCGTGGAACCTCACTGACGCCTGGGGCATCCGCGACGTCGGCGGCGTGTTGCGGGAGGCCGAGCGAATGCTCGACCGCACGGGTGACCCGCGCTCCAAGACGATCCCGCGCGTCGTCGGCAGCCTGAACAAGCACATCCGGAGCGCACGCCTGGCGCACCGTCTCGAGTCGCAAGGGCTGACGCCCGCCGATGCGGCCTCGAAGCTCGGGATGAAGCCCTATCCCGCCCAGAAGCTCTTCGCCCAAGTGCGGAACTTCAGTGCCGAGGAGCTCGACGACGCTCTCGTGCGCCTCGCGGATCTCGACCATGCGCTGAAAGGCGGCTCGCGGCTCACGAACGAGCTCGAGCTCGAGCGGGCGCTCGTCGACATCACACGCCCGCGCGAAACTGCGCGAACCTGACCTGTAAGAGCTCTAGGCCTTGACGCTGGGGCCGGCTGCGAGACGCGCGGCCTGCGACTTCTTGCGGGCGCCGGCGTTCTTGTGGAGCGCACCGCGTGCAACGGCCCGGTCGATCAGCTTCACGAGGCCGCGGTGCTCCGTCTCGATCGCGGCAGTGTCACCCTCGGCGACAACCGTCTGGAGACGCTTTGCATGCGTCTTGATCGACGACGTATAGCGCAGGTTCTCGAGCCGCTCTTCGGCGGCGATCCGGACGCGCTTCTTTTGCTGCTGAATGTTCGGCATGGCGAGAAAAAGCCCGCTCGGCGGGCGCCGCGATGGTAGCAAAGCCGTGGAACCCGTCTGAGACGAGTTCCTGCTTCCTCCGTCTGCGAGCGTAACCTTCCCCGCCGTGGCCGATGATGTGACCTCGGAGACTTGATGAGGATTAGAGGTGCTTGCGGGGATGGCTCAGACCAAGCAGGTCGTTCGGGTCGGGTGAAGGGCATAGCGGTGTCGACGTTCAAGCCCGACCCGGGCGAGATGCGCAGTGTCTGAGCCACCATCCGTGAGTGGCGGGAATTCTCATCAGGTCTCAGGTCCCGGCGAGACCGCCGACCTCGCCGCGTCTCCGATTGGCGAGCGGCCCGTCCGCCGGCTTGCGCTCTCGACGGCGATCTTCTCGGTCGCCACCGGCATCTCGCGGGTGCTCGGCCTGATCCGCGAGGTCGTTGCGAAGAACTACTTCGGAGTGCAGGGGCCGGTGAACGCCTTCCAGATCGCGTTCCTCGTCCCGAACACGATCCGTGCGCTCGTCGCGGACGCGGCGCTCTCGTCGGCCTTCGTGCCGGTGTTCAGCGACCTGATCGAGAAGGGCGAGCGCAAGCGGGCGTGGCGCGTCGCCTCGAGCCTCTTCTGGCTGACGCTGCTCGGGCTCGGCGCCGTCACGGCTCTCTTCATCCTCGTCGCGCGCTGGGCGATGCCGCCGCTCTACCCGCACTACCACCCGCTGCTGATCGGCCTTTCGCAGGTGCTCTTCCCGATCGTCGCGCTGCTCGGTGTCTCGGGGATCATCGTCGGGATTCTCAACACCTACGACGAGTTCTCGATCCCGGCCCTCACCCCCGTCGCCTGGAACCTCGTGATCATCGCGGGCCTCGTCTTCGGCGTGCCGCACGTCCACGGCGCCGACCACAAGCTCTACGTCTACGCCGGCGCGATCCTCGCCGGCACCGTCGTCCAGGTGCTGCTGCCGATTCCCTGGCTGCGGGGCAAGGACGGCCGGCTGAGAATGGTGATCGACTGGCGCGACCCAGCGGTGAAGCAGGTCTTCAAGCTGATGCTCCCGGTCACCCTCGGCCTCGGTCTCATCAACATCAACGCCCTGATCGACGGGGTGATCGGCGGCTGGCTGATCAGCTCGAATGCCCCCTCGGAGATCGACGCGGCGTTCCGCATCTACATGCTTCCGCAGGGGATGTTCTCGGTCGCCGTCGCAACGGTGCTCTTCCCGTCCCTCGCGCGCTTCGCGTCGCGCGGTGACATGGAGGGGTTCCGCCGCACGACCGAGACCGGGCTGCGGCAGATCGCGTTCCTGCTCGTGCCGGCGAGCGTCGTCTCGGCGGTGCTCGCCGAGCCGATCACGCGCTTGATCTACCAGCGCGGCGCGTTCCTGCCGTCGCAGACTCCGGTCGTTGCCGCATGCCTCGCTGCCCTGTCGGCGGGCCTCGCCTTCAACGGCACGATGCTGATGCTGAACCGGGCGTTCTTCAGCCTGCAGGACAACTGGATCCCGACGTGGGTCGCCTTCGCGAACCTCTTCGTGAACGCGATTCTCGACGTCGCGTTTTCACCGTTCGGCACCTGGGGAATCCCACTCGCAACGGCGATCGTGAACATCGCCGGCACGGCGGCCCTCCTTCTGCTGCTGCACCGGCGGCTCGGGCGCATCGACTTCCGGGCGGTCTCAGGATCGTTCCTCCGCGTGGCGGCGTCGGGGATCGTCGCGGGCGGCATCGCGTTCGCGATCTGGAAGTCCGTCGACAGCGTCGTCGGCCGCTCCCTTGGCGGGCAGCTGCTCTCGCTCCTGCCGGCGCTCGTGGCGGCCACGGTCGCATACTTCGCGGTCGGAAAACTGCTCGGAGTGCGTGAGATGCAGGCGCTACTCTCCTTACGGAGCCGCCGTTCGCGCGGCTGACACGCCATGGACCAGCAGCACATCCGCAACTTCTCGATCATCGCGCACATCGACCACGGCAAGTCGACGCTCGCTGATCGCATCCTCCAGCTCACGGACACCGTTTCCGCGCGCGAGATGCGCGACCAGTTGCTCGATTCGATGGATCTCGAGCGCGAGCGCGGGATCACGATCAAAGCCCAGGCGGTGCGCGTGGAGTGGAAGGGCCACCAGCTGAACCTGATCGACACGCCCGGTCACGTCGACTTCACCTATGAGGTCTCGCGGTCGCTGCAGGCGTGCGAGGGCGCGCTGCTGGTCGTCGACGCGGCGCAAGGCATCGAGGCGCAGACGCTCGCGAACGCCTACCTGGCGATCGAGAACAACCTCGAGATCGTGCCGGTCGTGAACAAGATCGACCTACCTGCGGCCGATCCGGAGCGCGCGTCCGCCGAGGTCGCCGACCTGATCGGCGACGACGCAGCCAACGTGCTGCGCATCTCGGCGAAGACAGGCCAGGGAGTCACAGAGGTGCTCGACGCGATCGTCGAGCGCATCCCGCCGCCCTCCGGCGACCTCGACGCACCGGCACGCGCGTTGATCTTCGACTCGTCCTACGACCAGTACCGCGGCGTCGTCGCGTTCGTTCGTGTGGTCGACGGCGTCTTCCGTCCGCGTGAATGGGTGCGCGCGATGGCACAGGGCACGCGCTTCGAGGCGCAGGAGATCGGGTTCATGTCACCGACGAACCGTCCGGTGCAGGAGCTCAGCGCCGGGGAGGTCGGCTACGTCATCACCGGCTTGAAGGACGTCTCGGAGCTGCGCGTCGGCGACACCCTCACTTCCGACCGCGCGGGCGCGGAGGAGGCGCTGCCCGGCTACAAGGAAGTGAAGCCGATGGTCTTCGCCGGGCTCTTCCCGACCGACTCCGACTCCTACCCCGAGCTGCGCGACGCGCTCGAGCGGCTGAAGCTGAACGACGCGGCGCTCTTCTACGAGCCTGAGACCTCGCAGGCACTCGGCTTCGGGTTCCGCTGCGGCTTCCTCGGCCTGCTGCACATGGAGATCGTGCGCGAGCGGCTCGAGCGCGAGTTCGACCTCGACCTGCTCGTCACCGCGCCGAACGTCGCCTACCGCGTGCGCCCGATGAACGGCGAGTGGATCGAGGTGCACACGCCGTCCGACCTGCCCGAGGCGGTCGAGGATGTCGAGGAGCCGTACATCAAGGCGTCGATCATCGTCCCGAAGGAGTTCGTCGGTGCCGTGATGGAGCTGAACAACGACCGCCGCGGCCGCTTCGACCACATGGAGTACCTGTCGCCCGAACGCGTGCACCTCACCTACGAGCTGCCGCTCGGTGAGATCGTTCTCGACTACTACGACCAGCTGAAGTCGCGCACGCGCGGCTACGCGAGCTTCGACTACGACATCACCGGCTTCCAGCCCGGCAACCTCGCGCGTGTCGACATCCTCGTCGGCGGCGAGCCGGTCGACGCCCTCTCGCTGATCGTGCACCGCGACTTCGCGTACGAGCGCGGCCGGCAGCTCGTCGAGAAGCTGCGCGAGGAAATACCGCGCCAGATGTTCGACGTTGCGATCCAGGCTGCGATCGGCGCGCGGGTGATCGCGCGCGAGACCGTGAAAGCCCGGCGCAAGGACGTGCTCGCGAAGTGCTACGGCGGCGACATCAGCCGGAAGCGCAAGCTGCTCGAGAAGCAGAAGAAGGGCAAGAAGCGCATGAAGAACGTCGGCGGCGTCGAGGTGCCGCAGGAGGCGTTCCTCGCCGTGCTCAACCTCAACGAGCCGGCGAAACGCTGATGGCCCTCGAGATGAGAGCCGAGTGCGAGCGCTGCCACGCCGTCCTCACGCCCGAGGGCGCGGCGACGATCTGCACGTTCGAATGCACGTTCTGTCCGACCTGCGCGGCTGAGATGAGTCACGTCTGCCCGAATTGCGGCGGCGAGCTCGTGCCGCGTCCACGCCGCAAGACGTAAGTCGTGGGCGCGCAGCACCTGTACGTTCACCTGCCGTTCTGCTCGTCGCGCTGCGGCTATTGCGACTTCGTCACGGTCGTGGGACGGCGCACCGAGCACGGCAGCTACGTGGACGCCCTGCTGCGCGAGCTCGACCTGCGGGCCGCGCTCCTCGACACGCCCCTCGAGACCGTCTACCTCGGCGGAGGCACCCCGACCTTCACCGACGCCCCCGAGCTCGAGCGTTTGCTCGATGCGCTGCCGGACGCGGCCGAGGTGACGGTCGAGGCGAATCCCGAGACGGTGACCGCAGACCTCGCCGCGCTGCTCGCGCGCGCCGGCGTCGACCGGGTCTCCCTCGGTGCGCAGACGTTCGCGCCCCGGCTGCTCGCGGTGCTGGATCGCGTTGCCCAGCCTGACGACGTCCGGCGTGCTCTCTATCATCTTCGTGATGCCGGAATTGACAACATTTCCCTCGATCTCATCTACGGCGTCCCGGGCCAGGAGCCCGCCGACCTTGAACGCGACCTCGCCGAGGCACTGGCGCTCGAGCCCGAGCACATCTCCGCGTACGAGCTCGAAGCAAAGCCGGGCACCCGCTTCACGCACGCCCACGGGGCGGAGCTGGAGCGTCAGGCCGAATCGATGGAGACGTACTTCGAGCGCGTCGTCGAGACGCTGACCGCCGCAGGGTTCCGCTGGTACGAGACGGCGAACTTCTGCCGGTCGCCGGCCCAGAGCGGCGGCCGTGACCTGCGCGCGCGCCACAACCTCGGCTACTGGCTCGGGCACGACTACCTCGGCCTCGGCGTGGGCGCGGTCAGCACAATCGAGAACCGGCGCTGGCGCAACGCCCCGTCGCTCGCGCGCTACCTCGCGGCGCTCGAGCAGGGTGTGATCCCGCCGCACGAGACCGAGAGCCTGCCGGCAGCAGTCCGCGACACGGAGCGGCTCATGCTCGGGCTACGCCTCGACGAGCCGCTACCCCTCTCGGGGCTGGAGGACACGCTCGATCCCGTCCAGCTCGAGCGGCTGGAGGGCCTCGGCCTGGTCGTCCATGAGGCCGGAATGCTGCGCCTGACGCCCCGCGGACGCTTCCTCGGGGGCGGGGTGACAGCGCGCCTGCTGGCCTAGAGGCTGCACTCCCTACCATGGGAGGGATGCACATGCTGCTCTCAGACCGGCAACGCGACATCCTCCGGCTCGTCGTCGATGAGTACGTCACGACGGGCGCGCCCGTCGGGTCGCGGGCGCTCGTCGAGCGCGCCGGGCTCGGGTTCTCGCCGTCGACCGTCCGCCATGAGCTCGCGGAGCTCGAGCGGCTCGGACTGCTGACGCATCCGCACACCTCTGCCGGTCGCATCCCGACGGAGGCCGGCTACCGGCTGTTCGTCGACGAGCTCTTGAGCCGCGAGGAACAGCGGCCGGCCGAGTTCCCGCTCGACCTGCCGGCGGAGCGCGCGGAGATCGAAGAGGCACTGCAGGCGACGACCGAGATGCTCTCGCAGGTCTCCCGGCTGCTCGCGCTCGTCTCGGCGCCCGCGCTCGAGGCGGCAACCGTGCGTCACGTCGAGGTCCTATTGCTCCAGCCGAACGTCGTCATGGTCGTCGTGATCACCTCCGCGGGCGGCGTCACGAAGCTGCGCTACGTCTTCTCCGACCCGGTCGACCTGGGGCTCGTGACGTGGGCGGCGGACTATCTGAACGAGCGGCTCACTGGTTCGCGGATCGGCTCGCGCACCGCCAAGCTCGCGTTCGACGAGCCGAGCCTGTCAGCGCGCGAGCGTGCGTTCCTGCTCGTCGTGCGCGGCGCGTTCGAGCAGGCGGCCGACGAGGACCGGCGACTCTTCGTGGGAGGCACCGCAGGACTCCTCGACGAGATGCGCGCCGAGGAGATCGGTGCCTACCGCAGCTTGATGGAGGCGCTCGAGAAACGAGCCGCGCTGCTTGACGTCCTCGCACAGCGCGGCGTGCCGCGCCGGTCGTTCGCGCGCGTCGGCGAGGAATTCGAACAGCCCGGACTGCGCGCGCTCGCGCTCGTCGGCACGACCTACGGGCTCACGCACCAGACGCTCGGGGCGGTCAGCCTGCTCGGGCCGCTGCGCATGGACTACGACAAGGCATTGCGGTCGGTCCGGTCGGCGGCGCACGAGTTGTCACGCTTCGTCGCCGAAGCGTACGGAGACGACTGATGGCCGCCACGAACCGCGACTACTACGAGCTGCTCGGCGTCGCCCGTGACTGCGACGAGACGACGATCAAGAAGGCGTTTCGCAAGCTCGCGCGCCAGCTTCACCCCGACGTCTCCAGTGAGCCCGAGACCGAGATCCGCTTCCGCGAGGTGAGCGAGGCCTATGAGGTGCTCTCCAACGCCGAGACGCGTGCGCTCTACGACCGCTACGGTCACGCCGGCCTGCGGTCAGGTGGGTTCACGCCGTCACACGTCGACATCAGCGGTCTCGGTGACCTCTTCAGCGCGTTCTTCGGCGACGACATCTTCGGCGCGGCGATGCGCGGCGGCGGCGCGCGCCAGCGCGGCGCCGACATCGCGGCCGAGGTGCAGATC
>JBAQHS010000292.1:0-5374 GCA_049288455.1 Gaiellaceae bacterium
GCAGGGAGCCGGCGAGCGCGCCGGCCGCCACGCCCGCGCCTCCGAGCGAACGCAGCCGCGGAACGCCCGGCACCGCGAGCGTGCACGCGGCGATCGCGAAGCGCAGCGCGAGGAACGCAAAGAGGGGATAGATCGCGACGGCGTCCTTCACCTGGACGAAGGTCACACCCCAGACTGCGGTGACCGCGACGAGCACGGCGAGGGCCTTCACGGCGCACGCTTTGCGATCTGCGCCAGCCAGCGACGGCGGACGAGGGCCGAGAATGGCCCGACAATCCGCCAGTAGCGACGAAACGAACGCCGGGCCGCGTCGTCGACGGCCTCGATCCGCGTTTCCGTCGTCAGCGTCTCGCCGTCGGCGCGGAAGTCCGTGACGATCCTGACCTGGCCCGCCCGGGCGCCCGCGAAGGCGTGAATGCCAGAGCCCGGGCGCCATGGGGTGCCGCACGCGCCGAAGACGATCTCGCCGTCGCCACGCGCGAGCTCGCGCAGGCCAAGCCCGGTGAGTGCATCGCCAATCGAGCCGTGTCCGGAGAGCCCGCGCAGGCGAAAGAGCACCCGGACGAGCCCGTCTGGTGCGACGGGGGTCGAGAGCGCGTGGGCGATGGCGCGTTCAGGCTCGACCCGAAGCGCGATCGAGTGCACCTCGTGGGCATCGAAGCGCGGCAGGACCTCGTCGATCAACGGCATGGCGACGATTCAACCCCATCGCCACCACGAGCCCTTCGGGACATGTCTCGGGGACTGTCCCCAAGCCACGGCCGCCAGGGACATGTCTCGGGGACTATCCCCACGCCACGGCCGCCAGGGACATGTCTCGGGGACTGTCCCCATGACATGTCCCAAGCGGACGGTTCCCGAGGCGCTACCGTGACGGCTATGGACGCGCTCGACACGTTCGGACGGCCGCTCCGCGACCTGCGGATCTCGGTCACCGACCGCTGCAACTTCCGGTGCGTCTACTGCATGCCGAAGGAGGTCTACGGCCGCGACCACCGCTTCCTCGACCGGCGGGAACTGCTGAGCTTCGAGGAGATCGCCCGCGTCGCCCGCACGTTCGTCGCGACCGGCGTGAAGAAGATCCGCCTGACGGGCGGGGAGCCACTCGTACGCCGCGACCTCGAGCGTCTGATCGAGCTGCTCGCGGCGCTCGACGTCGAGCTGACGCTGACGACGAACGGCTCGCTTCTGCCGGCGAAGGCCCAGGCGCTCGCCGCTGCGGGACTCAACCGCATCACCGTCAGCCTCGACTCGCTCGATGATGCGACATTCCGGGCGCTGAACGACGTCGACTTCTCGGTCGAGCGCGTGGTGGAAGGCATCGACGCGGCCGTTGCGGCCGGGCTGCCGGTGAAGGTGAACGCCGTCGTGAAGCGCGGGGTCAACGACAACCAGATCGTGCCGATGGCGGCCTTCTTCCGCGACCGCGGCCAAACGTTGCGCTTCATCGAGTACATGGATGTCGGGAACACGAACGGCTGGCGGCTCGACGACGTCGTTCCCGCCGCCGAGATCGTGGCGACACTCGACGCCGCGTTTGGCGTCGAGCCGGCCGAGGCGAACTACCGTGGCGAGGTCGCGAAGCGCTGGCGCTACCGCGACGGCAGCGGCGAATTCGGCGTCATCGCCTCGGTCACCCAGCCGTTCTGCGGCGACTGCACCCGCGCCCGCCTCTCGGCCGAGGGCCGCCTCTTCACCTGCCTCTTTGCCGTTCGGGGCCATGATCTGCGCGCCTTGCTGCGGAACGGCGCCTCCGACGACGAGGTCGAGAGCGAGCTTCGGCGCGTCTGGTCCGGGCGCGCCGACCGCTATTCCGACCTGCGCTCGGCGGCGACGAAGGACCTGCCGAAGGTCGAAATGAGCTACATCGGGGGGTAGAAGCGGTTTCGGGGGATGCGGGACCCCCCGGGAGGCCGTCTAGACTGAGCGCTTCCGATGTCGACGATGGTTGCAGCCGGGCGCCGGCATTTGCCGCGTGGATGGGCCGATCTCGGTCGCCAACTGGCGATCTGGTTCGGCTTCTTCGTGCTCTACCAGCTCGTTCGCGGCTTCGCCGACCGCAACCCCTCGAAGGCGTTTGCGAACGGCATCGCCGTCGTGAACTTCGAAACGCGGGTGACGCACCGGCTCTACGAGCTGACGTTCCAGAACTTCGTCGACCAGCGGCACCTGCTCGAAACCGCCGTCTCGTGGACGTACTGGCTCTCCGAGTTCGCGGTCGTCGGGATCGGCGTGCTCTGGGTCTACATGCGCCGCCACGACGACTTCCACCGCTTCCGGAACTCGATCCTGATTGCGAACACTCTCGGCCTGATCGGGTACTTCGTCATGCCGACTGCTCCGCCGCGGCTGCTCGGGGTCGGCTTCGTGAACACCCATCGCGACGGGCTCGTCACGCTCGCGGCGAACCCGTACGCGGCAATGCCGAGCCTCCACGCCGCCGACGCGCTGATCGTCGGCGTCGTCCTCTTCTCCCTCTGCCGAAGCATCTGGGCGAAGCTCGTCTGGGCGATCTGGCCCGCGTGGGTCTGGTTCGCGGTGATGGCGACCGGCAACCACTTCTGGCTCGACTGCATCGCCGGCATCGGCGTCGCGTCGCTGACGATGGCGGCGGTCTACAACGAGCCGATTCGCCGGGCGTTTGCCGCTCGTCGGGCGTAACCGACCGCCTGCCGACCCGGAGCCGGGACTCGGCGAGGACGCTGCTACGGTCACACCCGTGACCAGAGCGGCCACGATCAAGCAGGGCTACACGACCGGGGCACGCACACTCGCCTCCCGCTCGGTCACGGGCCTGACCCGCACCCGCGTCACCCCGAACGCCCTGACGACGAGCGGCGTGCTCCTGTGCGCCGCGGCGTCGGTGCTCGTCCTCTTCGAGGGTCGCAATGAGCTCGTCTTCTACTGGCTCGCCGCCCTCGTCTTCGTCGCCGGCTCGCTGCTCGACATCCTCGACGGCGCGCTCGCGCGTGCGGGCGGCAAGACGACGCCGTTCGGTGCGTTCCTCGACTCGACCACCGATCGCGTGAGCGAAGGCTTCATGCTCACGGCGATCGCCTACATCCTCGCGACCCACCATCACCCCGTGTTCGTTGCGGTTGCGATGGCTGCTGTCGCAGGATCGTTCCTCGTCTCGTACACGCGCGCGAAGGCCGAGGCAATCGGCCTGCGTGGCGATGTCGGCATCGGCTCACGCGCAGAGCGCGTGGTCGTGATCGCCGCCGGCCTCGCCCTCGCGCCCTGGGGGGTACTGCCCTGGTCACTCGTCTTGCTCGCCTGCACGGCGTGGGTGACGGTCGGCCAGCGCGTCCTGCACGTCCGCAAGCAACTGATGGAGGCATCAACACATGAGTGAACTCAACGGCAATGCGAGCGGGCGCCAGCAGGAGAAAGTCCGCGTCGCAATCATCGGCGTCGGAAACTGCGCAAACTCGTTCATGCAGGGACTGACGTACTACAAGGATGCGAAGCGGGACGAGTTCGTCCCCGGACTCATGCACGTCGACCTCGGCGGCTACCACATCTCAGACGTCGAAGTCGTCGCCGCATTCGACGTGATCAAGGGCAAGGTCGGCGTCGACATCTCCGAGGCCATGTGGGCGCATCCGAACGACACGATCAAGTTCGCGGACGTCGCGAAGACCGGCGTCACCGTCAATCGCGGCATGACCCTCGACGGCATCGGCAAGTACCTGTCCGAGATCGTCGAGAAGGACGACTCGCCCACCGACGACATCGTCGGCATCCTCAAGGAGCGCAAGGTCGACGTCGTCGTCTGCTACCTCCCGGTCGGCTCGGAAGACGCCGTGAAGTGGTACGCGGAGCAGATCATGACCGCCGGCTGCGCGATGGTGAACTGCATGCCGGTGTTCATTGCCCGCGAGGACTACTGGAACAAGCGCTTCCAGGAGGCCGGCGTGCCGATCATCGGCGACGACATCAAGTCGCAGGTCGGCGCCACGATCACGCATCGTGTACTGACGTCGCTTTTCCGCGAGCGCGGCGTGCATCTCGACAAGACGATGCAGCTGAACGTCGGCGGCAACTCGGACTTCTTGAACATGCTCGAGCGCGAGCGCCTCGAGTCGAAGAAGATTTCCAAGACGAACGCCGTCACGTCGATGCTCGACTACGACCTCGGCGCGAAGAACGTGCATGTCGGCCCCTCCGACTACGTGCCGTGGCTGACCGACCGCAAGTGGGCCTACATCCGGCTCGAGGGCTCGAGCTTCGGCGACGTGCCGCTGAACGTCGAGCTGAAGCTCGAGGTGTGGGACTCGCCGAACTCTGCGGGCATCGTGATCGACGCCGTCCGGCTGGCGAAGCTCGCCTTGAACAACGGCATCTCCGGCTCGCTGGAAGGCCCGAGCTCCTACCTGATGAAGTCGCCCCCGCGGCAGATTCAGGACGACGACGCCGCCGAGCTCGTCGAGGAGTTCATCGAGCGCAACCGGCGCCAGGTGTCCGCGCCCGCGCCCGCCGAGGTCTAGGAGCGGCTCGGCAGGCCCGCAGCGAGCCGCGGCTACGCTTCGGTTCGATGCGGGTCTGCCTCGTCACCCCCTTCGCCTGGTCGCAGCCGCACGACGTGAACGACCACGTCGGCGGTGTGGCTGCTGCCCTGCGTGAGCGCGGTCACGACGTCACGGTCCTCGCCCCCTCGACGCGGGCCGCCGATCTCCTCGCGGGCCGACGAGCGTTGCAGAGCCGCAGCCGTCCCGACGTGATCGCCGTCGGGCCTGCCGTGCCGATCTCGCCGCGCTCGCAGCTTGGCGTGCCGGTCGGGGTGCAGGCGAGTCTCAAACTCGCGCTCGCCCAGGGCGACTACGACCTCGTGCACGGCTTCGAGCCGGGGCTCCCATCGCTCTCGTACCTCGCGCTCCGCGACACCGATGCACTCGCCGTCGCAACCTTCGTCTCACCGGATCGCCTGGGCTACCCGCCGGCCAGGTCGCAGCGCGAGAAGCTGCTCGGCCGGCTGGACGCGCTCGTCGCATTGTCCGAGCAGGTCCGCGAAGCCGCCGAGGAGCGCTTTCCGGGCGACTACCGCGTGCTGTCGCCGGGCGTCGACACGGCGCTCTTCGCCCCGGCTCAGGCGAAGCAGAAGACGATCGTCGTCGAGCTGCGCCCGAACGAGCGAGAGGTCGCGCGCGGCATCCTCCACGCCGTACGCGAGCTGCCCGGCTGGGAGGTCGTGCTCCTTCGCACGCGCCCGCTGATCGGCCGCCCGGCAATCCCGCGGGCGCTCGCATCGCGTGTGCACCTGCGCACAGCGCGAGATGCTCCGAGCCGCGCGGCGATCCTCAACGCCGCGGCCATCTTCGTCCCCGGCGTCGAGGGCCTGCGACGCGTGACCCTCGAGGCGGCAGCATCGGGC
>JBAQHS010000293.1:0-14680 GCA_049288455.1 Gaiellaceae bacterium
GGCGCGTAGCGCTTGATGATCTTCGCCGCGAGCGCCACGCCGGCGTCCTTGGCGAACTTCGGCGTCGCCGGATCCTTGCCCCAGAGGATCGAGATCGAGCCTTCGGCGGTCGTCTGCGGGTCGAGCTTCATGATCGACGACGCCGACGCGACGTCATTCACGTAGATCTTCGGCTTCCATCCGAGCTTGTTCGCGTACACGAACGACTGGATCGCGAACTTGCCGAACGCGAAGATCATGAACGTGTTCGCGCCGCTCGACTTCAGCTGCGCGACCTGCGACTGCACGTCGGACGTCGTCGGGTCGTAGCCGACCGTCTGCACGATGAACTTGCGCGCTTGCGTGCCGAGGCCCGACCGGAAGCCGCTCAGGAGATCTTTGCCGTAGTCGTCGTTCTGGTACAGCACCGCGATCTTCGCCGTCTTCGCAGCCGTTGCGAGGATGTTGCGCGCGTAGATCTTGCCCTCCTCCGCGTAGGGCGGCAGGTAGCCGATCGTCCACGGGTACTTCACGTAGTCGCGCCCGAACGTCGTCGCGCCGGCGGCGGAGAACACCTGCGGCACGCCCGACGCGTTCGTGAAATCGCGGATTGCGAGGTTGCTGTTCGTCCCCACGATCGAGAAGAGCGCGAACACGTTGTCCTGCTGGATCAACTCCCGCACGTTCTGCACCGTCTTCGACGGGTCGTAAGCGTCGTCCAGATACTTGAAGTTGATCTTGCGGCCGTTCACGCCGCCCCGGCTGTTTGCGTACTTGAAGTACGCATCCGCGCCCTGCAGCACGCCCGCCGCAGCGGCCGCCTCGCCGGTCAGCGGCCCGCTCGAGCCGATCGAGATCGACGTGGCCGAGACACCGGGAGTCGCCGTCGGCCGCGCACCCGCGGTGGCAGCCACGATGAGGGCGCACAGGAGGATCGAAAGCGCCGTGAACCTGGAGATCATGAGGCCCGAGAGTAACCGCGATTCGCGACGCGCGACGCAATCCTGAGCACCACCGGCAGAGCCAACATCAGCACGACGAGCACGAGACCGAAGAAGAATGTGGTCGGTCCGCCCTGCTTCGTGTTCGCGCCGAGGAGCCGGACGATGTCGGGCAGGAACTGGATCAGGAGCGCACCGAGAATCGCGCCCCAGATCGAGCCGAAGAACCCGACCACCGCACCGACGAGCAGGTAGAGCGAGAGCTGGATCGGGAACGTGTCGGGGCTGACGTACGCGACGTTGATCGCAAGCAGCGACCCCGCCACGCCCGCATACGCCGCCGACACACCAAAGGCCGCGACCTTGTACGCCGCGCGGTTCACGCCCGAGGCGGCCGCGGCAAGCTCGCTGTCACGCACCGCGCGCAGCGAACGGCCGAACCGCGACGAAAGCAGCCACCACGCAACCAGGAACAGCGCCACGCCGATCGTCCACGTGAGCGCGTACAACCACTCGTTGTTCGTCAGCTGCTTGCCGAGCACCTTGACGCCGACGCCGTGCCCGGTTTGAGCCGGCTTGCCGAAGAGCGTGATCCCGGTCGAGCCGCCCGTGAAGTGGTCGAACTTCTTCAGCACGGTCGGAAGCGCGATCGCGATCCCGAACGTCGCGAGCGCGAGGTAGAGCCCGGAGAGACGCAGCGCCGGAACGCCGGCGAGCAGACCGACACCGCCCGCGACGGCGGCCGCGATCGGGATCGTCCAGAGGTCGCGCAGGCCGTGGTTCGCCATCAGGATCGCCGTCGTGTACGCGCCGACCGCCATGAACGCGCCGTGCCCCAGCGAGATCTGGCCGCTGTGACCCGTGAGCACGTCGAGACCGAGGATCGCGATGAAATACGCGCCGACGGTGGCGAGTTGCACCGTCCGAAACTCCGAGAGCGGGATCGGCAGCAGCGCGAGCACGACCACGGCGACACCGACCAGACCGACGCGCGCTCTCATACGCGCCTCACCGCCGCGCGCCCGAACAGGCCCGCCGGTCTCACGAGCAACACGCCGAGAATCACGACGAGCGCCGTGGCAAGACGCAACTCGCCGCCGACCCAGTGCACGTAGGTGCCGACGAGATTCAGCAGCACCCCGAGGACGAGACCGCCGACGACGGCGCCTACCGGCGAATCCATCCCGCCGAGCACCGCTGCGGCGAACGCGTAGAGCAGAACCGTTTGCATCATGTTGGGCTCGAGGAAGAGCGACGGCGCCGCGAGCACACCGGCGACGGCACCGAGCGCCGCGGCAAGCCCCCAGCCGAGCGCCAGCATCGCGCCGACCCGCACGCCCGTCAGGCGGGCTTCGACGGGATTGAGCGCCGCCGCGCGCAGACCGAGGCCGAGCTTCGTCTTCGCAAAGAGCAGCGCGATCAGGACGACGGCGACCAGCGAGACGACGATCACGCCGATGTCCTGCTTCGAGAACGCAACGCCGCCGACGTTGATCGGCGACGTCGAGAACGGCCCCTTGAACTGTCGCGCGGCGCCGCCCCAGATCCAGGTGTCGAGGCCGTTGACCGCGATCAGGAGGCCGATCGTGAGGATCACGATCCCAAGCAACGGACCGCCTTGAATCGGGCGGATGACCGTCTGTTGCAGCGCGACTCCGCCGAGGAACGAGAGCGCGATCGTCGCGCCGAACGCGGGCCAGAACGCCCAGCCGTGATCCATCAGCGTCCAGCACACGAAGGCCGACAGCGTCGCGAGCTCGCCCTGCGCGAAGTTGATCACCCCAGTCGAGCGGTGGATCAGCACGATCGCAAGCGCGAGCGAGCCGTAGATGCCGCCCGACGCGAGACCACTGACCACCTGTTGGAGGAAGTTCGTCATCAGTAGCCCAGGTAGCTGCGTCGCACCGACTCGTCGCGCTGCAGGTCGGCGGCAAGGCCGCTCAGCACCACGCGGCCGGTCTCGAGGACGTGCGCGGTCCGTGCCGCCGCGAGCGCGATGGTCGCGTTCTGCTCGACGACGACGATCGTCGTGCCGCTCTCGTTCATCCGGCCGAGCGTCTTGAAGATCTCCCGCACGACGAGCGGTGCAAGGCCGAGCGACGGCTCGTCGAGCAGCAGCAGACGCGGCTTCGCCATCATCGCGCGGGCGAGCGCGAGCAGCTGCTGCTCGCCACCGGAGAGGGTGCCCGCCTGCTGGTCGCGCCGCTCGTAGAGGCGTGGGAAGAACTCGAAGACATGCGCCAGGTCTCGTTCCGAGAAGCCGCGCTGCACCCACGCACCGAGCCGGAGGTTGTCGAGCACGGAGAGCGTCGAGAACGTGCCCCGCCCCTCGGGCACGTGCGCGACCCCTTGCCGCGCCATCGACTCGGGTGTGCGGCGAAAGACCTTCTGGCCGTCGAGCAGCACCTCGCCGCTCGTCTTCACCGTGCCGGAGATCGCGCGCAGCGTCGTCGTCTTGCCCGCGCCGTTTGCGCCCAGAATCGCGACGAAGTCGCCTTCGTCGACGCTCAGCGAGACGCCGTGGAGCGCCCTGATCTCGCCGTAACGCGCATCGACGTCACGCAACTCAAGGAGCGACAAGCCGCTCCTCGAGCCGCACGATCTGCTCGTCGCTCAATCCGGCCGCACGGAGGTACGACGCGACGCCGCCGTAGCGGGCCTCGATCTCTTCGAGCACCCGCACCATGGCTTCCGCTGGTGTTTGAGTGAGCTTGACCACACGCGCCCGGGTTCGCTCGTCGGGCATCGACTCGAGCCACTCGGCGTTCCGCGGCTCGAGGTTCGCCGCCGACACGGCGTAGTCGGCGCCGATAACCTCGCGCGCGACCCCGACGAGACGCAGCATGAGCGCCGACACAAGCCCCGTGCGGTCCTTCCCGCCCATGCAGTGCACGACGACGACACCATCGTCGGCATCTGCGACAGCGGCGAACGCACGGCCGAAGAGATCCCGATAGCGCTCGAGGAACTCGACGTACGACCACGCGTAGTGATCTGCCACATCCTCGACCCCGTCGAGGTGCTCATCGAGCACCGCGATGTACTCCTCGTCGAAGGAGTCGCCGAACACCGAGATGTGGACGGCCTCGATCTCGATCTCGCGCGGCTCGTCAGTCGCGAGCTCCTCCGGCAGGCGCAGGTCGACGATCCGGGTGACTCCATGCGCCGCAAGCGAGCGCCACCCGTCGTCGGTCAACCGGCGGACGTTGTCGGCGCGCACGACGCGCCCTGGCTGCGTGGCTCGGCCGTCCTCGGTCGGCAAGCCGCCGAGGTCGCGGACGTTCAGGCAGCCCTCCCAGTCGAGGGCCTGGGTCACGCGGCGGTCGACTCGGCGCCGAGGTACGCCTCGATCACGGCCGGATCGCGCTGCACTTCCTGCGGCGTGCCTTCGGCGATCTTGCGGCCGAAGTCGAGCACGTAGATCCGCTCGGCGATCCCCATCACGAGCCCCATGTGATGCTCGACGAGCAGCACGGTCAGCTTGAAGTCGTCACGGAGCTTCTTGATGAACGTGCCGAGCTCGCCGACCTCTTCGTGGTTGAGCCCACCGGCGGGCTCGTCGAGCAGCAGGAGCCGGGGCTCGGCGACGAGGGCCCGCGCGAGCTCGACGCGCTTCAGCGTGCCGAAGGGCAGGCCGGCGACGGGGCGGTGCGCCACATCGGCGATCCCGACGTAGTCGAGCACCTCGAGCGCCCGCGTCCGCGGTGCCGCGCCGGCGAACGGCCGCGTGCGCGTGTGCGCGCCCACGAGCACGTTGTCGAGGACGGTCATCGTCCGGAAGAGCTCGACGTTCTGGAAGGTTCGTGCGATTCCCCGGCGCACGACGCGGTGCGGCGGCGTGCGCAGCAGGCTCTTGCCGTCGAACTCCAGTTCGCCCAGATCGGGCTTGTACAACCGCGTGACGACGTTGAACAGGGTCGTCTTGCCGGCGCCGTTCGGGCCGATCAGCCCGACGATCCCGCCCGCCTCCACGTCGAGCGAAACATCGTCGATCGCAACGATCCCCCCGAAGCGGCGGGTGACGTTGCGGACGGAGAGCAGCGCCATCGGGCGCAACTCTAATCGCTCCTCGAGCGTTCTCCTCAAAAGGAGGGAATCGATGCTGAACGGATGGAGCAGGGCAGGCGCAACGCTCCTGGGTGCGGCGGCCGCCGGCGGCCTGCTGTGGCTCGCCGCGCAAGTCGGTCGGTCGGGCACCGGGGGCTACTGGGCCGCGGCAGGAATCGTCGCGGGTGCGGGGATCATCTTTGCGGTCTCGCAGATGCGCGGCCGGGCAGGACACCCGCCCGCGATGTTGCTGCTCGGGTTCCTGCCGGTGCTCGTGGTCGCCGGCTGGGTGCTCGTTGGGATGCAGCCGCACTCGAACTGGTTCCGGTCGCACGTGCTCAGCTGGTCGAGCGACATGCACGTGGGCGGCGCGGTGCGTGATGTCGGTACATGGGCGGGCATCCTCGCCTTCGCGATCGGCTACACACTCGGGCTCGTGCTCGAGCCGGCGCCGCGGCGCCACGCTGTCGTCGCCGAGCCGACGCACGATGCGGTGGCAGCCGATGAGCCCGTCGCCGCCGAGCGGCGCGAGGTCACGACGCCGGCGGCGGAACCGGTGCCGGCCGACGAAGCTGCGCCGGTTCCGTAACCGGGAGCTGGCAGGCAAACCGCTCGCAGAGGTAGACGGCTGTCCGGCCGTCTACCTCCGTGCGCCCCTCGAGCAGGGGGACAGCGCTTGACGGGCCGAACGCGATCACGTCGGTCGCAGCAGCGAGCGCGACGGCGTCGAGTGCGACGGGTGCGTCCCGGGCACCGACGATTGCGACCTCGCGGTGTGGCGCGAGATGCTGGTCGAGCGCGACGAGCAGCCAGCCGAACGACGACGGCGCGCGCACGAGCGCGTCGCGCACGATCCGGAGCACCGAGACGCCCTGGCGCTCGAGCTCGTCGTCGCCCCAGATTCGCGCGAGCCGGAGCAGCACGTAGGCAAGCATCGCGTTGCCGCTCGGTGTCGGATGATCGTCGAGCTCTTTCTTGCGTGCCACGAGCTGCTCGCCGTCGACCGGCGCCTGGAAGAACCCGCCGCCGCCGGCATCCGCGAACAGCTCGATCGCGAGCGTTGCGAGGCGATGGGCCTCGAGCAGCCAGCGCGGGTCTCCCGTCGCAACGTGCAGCTCGGCGAGGCCGTAGGCGACGTCGGCGTAGTCCTCGAGGTAGCCGGTTCCCTTCGCGACTTCGTCGCGCCACGTGCGGTGCAGCCGCCCTTCGGGCGTCGAGAGCGGGCCGAGCAGGAACTCGCCGAGCGCCACGGCGGGCTCGAGCCGGCCGCCCTGCGCGAGCGCGGCGAGCATCAGCCCGTTCCACGATGCGATCGCCTTGTCGTCGCGCGCGGGCTGAGGCCGCTCGTTGCGTTGCGCGAGCAAACGCGCCCGCGTCGAGTTGTCGAGCTCGCCACGCACGACGAACCGGCCGTCCTCGAAGGGGAGCAGCAACTCATCGGGTACGCCTTCGCCCGGTGCCCAGCTGAACGTGAGTCCCTCCACGCCGTTCGTGTCCGCGTCCTGCGCCGAGGCAAAGCCGCCGCCGGGAAGCGCAAGCTCGCGCAAGACGTAGTCGAGTGTCTGGTCGGCGACCTCGCGGTAACGGTCGCTGTCGAAGAGCCGCGCCGCGCGGAGATAGACGGACGCAAGCAGCGCGTTGTCGTAGAGCATCTTCTCGAAGTGCGGCACGAGCCAGCGCTGGTCGACCGAGTAGCGGTGGAAGCCGCCGCCGATGACGTCGTACATGCCGCCGAGCGCCATCTTGTCGAGCGTCTGGCGCGTCATCTCTTCCTCGCCGCGGCGCAGCAGAAACTCGAGCACAGGCGCGGGCGGAAACTTCGGCGCGCGTCCCCACCCTCCCCACTCGGCGTCAAAGCCATCGCGGAGGTTGGCCTGCGCCTGGTCGAGGAGTGCTGCGCCGAGCGGCTCGGGCGACGGTTGCAGCCGTGCCCCCGAGCGGATGTGCTCCGCGAGCTTCGCGGCGGTCTCGGCGACATCGTCTCGCTGACCGTGCCAGGCCTCCGAGACCGCGAGCAGCACCTGCTTGAAGGACGGCAGGCCGTGCCGCGGCTCGGGCGGGAAGTAGGTGCCGCCGAAGAACGGCTCGCCGGCCGGCGTCAGGAACACGGTCATCGGCCAGCCGCCCTGGCCGGTCAGCGAGACGACCGCGTCCATGTAGATCGAGTCGAGGTCGGGCCGCTCCTCGCGGTCGACCTTCACCGAGACGAAATGCTCGTTCATCACGCGGGCGGTGAGCGTGTCCTCGAACGACTCGCGCTCCATCACATGGCACCAGTGACAGGCGGAGTAGCCGATCGAGAGCAGGATCGGCTTGTCCTCGTTGCGCGCACGGGCGAGCGCCTCCTCGCCCCACGGATGCCAGTCGACCGGGTTCGCAGCGTGCTGGAGCAGGTAGGGGGAGGTCTCTTTCGCGAGGTGGTTCATGCCAGTAGCGTAGGCGCCATGCGCCGGTACGCGGACTTCGTCGTCGGGGCCACCTACCGGTCGGCGGTCGGGCGCACGGTCACCGAGAGCGACAACCTGCTCTACACGATGCTTGCGATGAACACGAACGAGCTGCACTTCAACGACGAGGCCGCGCGCGCGTCGGAATGGGGCAAGCCGCTCGTCAACTCAACGTTCACGCTCGCGCTCGTGCTCGGCCTTTCGGTCGCGGATACGACGCAGGCGGGCGGTGTCAACCTCGGCTGGACGGAGATCAGGCTCCCCCACCCCGTCTTCGTCGGCGACACGATCTGGGCGGAGACGGAGGTGACCTCGGCGCGCGAATCGGGGTCGCGCCCGACGCACGGCATCGTCGGCGTGCGCACGCGCGGAATCAACCAGCGAGGCGAAGTGGTGTGCGAGTTCGCGCGCACGTTCCTCGTACCGAAGGCCGCGGCGGCGCACGACTCCTTCCCCTCGACCGACGAGCCGTGGGGTGTTTGAAAGGCGACACCCGACGGCAGCCGCCGTCACGGAAGTGCAATAAAAGTGAGCCAATTTCGAGGCGGCACCTCGCACATCGGGACGATCGTTGGCACTGTCTGAGGCACGAATCCGCTTCGGATCGACGTCCCCGGCGGTCGTTGCCGGCTGCTCACCGCCCGGAAATTCGCCCTCGCGAAACGCATCGTCTGGCGGCAGCCGCCGTGAAGTAACACACACGCCCGCGACCCGAAACTCGGCAGCCTGGTTCACACCCCGAAACCAGGTTGCGGGCCAAGGGACGGTTTCACCTGTCGGGAACAAAAACCGTCTCGATCGCGTCTAGAACTTGCATGTTGCCGCGCATCCAAGCGAGGCTAGTGGCATGACCGACGAGCTGCGCGAGCTCCTCGAGCTGACCGCCGGCATCGCTGCCGACTTCTACGAGACGCTCCCCGAGCGCCCGGTTTTCCCGGCCGTCACCGCCGACGAGCTGCGCGCCGCGTTCGCCGAACCGCTTCCCCAAGGACCGACCGACGCGCGCACCGTCATCACCGAGCTCGCGCGCGCCGCCGAGCCGGGGATCATCGCCGAAGCCGGCGGCCGCTACTTCGGGTTCGTGATCGGCGGCGCCGTGCCCGCGTCGCTCGCGGCTGACTGGCTTTCGTCGGCCTGGGACCAGAACGCCGGCCTGTACGTCTGCGGCCCGTCGGCGGCAATCGTCGAGGAGGTCGCTGGCGCGTGGCTCGTCGAGCTGCTCGGCCTGCCCGCGCACGCGTCATTCGGGTTCGTGACCGGGGGCCAGATGGCGAGCTTCACCGCCCTCGCCGCGGCCCGCCACCACGTGCTCGCCAAGGCGGGCTGGGACGTCGAGCAACGCGGTCTGAACGGCGCGCCGCCGATCCGCATCGTCGTGGGCGAGAAGCGCCACGGCACGATCGACCGTGCGCTGCGCATGCTCGGCCTCGGCGCACCGACCGACATCGTCCCCGCCGACGGCCACGGACGGATGCTCGCCGAGCATCTGCACATCGGCGACGGCCCGACCATCGTCTGCGCGCAGGCGGGCGAGGTGAACACGGGAGCGTTCGACCCGTTCGACACGATCGCAGACGCTCGCGACGCCGCCCCGAACGCGTGGATCCACGTCGACGGCGCGTTCGGCCTGTGGGCCGCAGTCTCCGAGTCGCTGCGGCCGCTCGTCGCAGGCGCCGAGCGGGCGGACTCGTGGGCCACCGACGCGCACAAATGGCTCAACGTCCCCTACGACTCCGGGATCGCCTTCACCGCGCACCCGGAGTCACACAGCGGCGCCTTCTCCGCACGCGCCGCCTACCTCGTCGCCGACGGCACCACGCGCGAGCAGATCGACTGGAATCCCGAGCATTCGCGCCGCGCCCGCGGCTTCCCCGTCTACGCGGCCATCCGCTCGCTCGGCCGCACCGGGATCGTCGACATGGTCGAGCGCTCATGCGAACGCGCACGGCAATTCGCCGCCGGCATCGAGCAACTCGGTGCGGAGCTGCTGAACGACGTCGAGCTGAACCAGGTGCTCTTCCGCTTCGCGACCGACGACGAGACGAACGCCGCACTGCGCGCGGTGCAGGAAAGCGGCGAGGCGTGGATGTCGGGCACGACGTGGGACGGCCGCGCGGCGATCCGCATCTCGGTGTCGAACTGGCAGACGACCGCAGAAGACGTCGAACGGACGCTCGCAGCCTACGCCGGCCAGCTCGCAGCGCGGTAGTACGCGCCCTCGAGCGGCCGCCCGAGCAGGCCCTCGAGCCAGTGTGAGATCGAGACGAGCGCGTCGAGGTCGACACCGGTACGGACGCCGTCGCGCTCGAGCTGCCACACGAGATCCTCGGTCGCGATGTTGCCCGTCGCCTGCGGCGAGAACGGACAGCCGCCGAGCCCGCCGACCGACGCGTCGAGCACCGCCGCACCGCCTGCGAGCGCACCCCACGCGCTCGCATAGCCCGTGTTGCGCGTGTTGTGCAGATGCGCGCCGACGGGCTTGCCGAGAATCGACACCCGCTCGACGAGCCGCTGGACGCGCAGCGGGGTTGCGACGCCGATCGTGTCGGCGAGGACGAGCTCGTCGGCAGCCTCGAGCCGCTCGCACAGATCGGCGACGACTCCCGGATCGACCTCGCCTTCGAACGGGCAGCCCCACGCGCACGAAACCGTCACCGTGACCGGCACCGTCGCGGCCGCGACGATCGCGCGAACGCGCGTGAGCGCTTCCTCGAGCGTGGCGTTGCCGTTTCGCTCGTTGAACGTCTCGGTCGCCGCGAGCGTGCAGTTGACGCGATCAAGCTGCGAGCTCGCGAACCGCTCGTACCCGCGCTCGTTCAACACAAGGCCCGACAGCTCGGCAGCACCGCGGTCGGCTGCGACGACAACCTCCTCCGCACCTGCCATCTGCGGCACGCGATCGTCGCGCACGAACGACACCGCCTCGATGCGCGGCACGCGCGCGACCGCGAGGCGCGAGACAAGGTCTGCGCGAACCGCCGGCGCCAGCGTCTCGGACTCGTTCTGCAGCCCGTCGCGCGGGCCGACATCGCAGATCGTGACGCGCCGGGTCGTCAAGCGGGCGCCGGCGCCGGCACGAGCTCGATCGTGTCGCGCGGCCGGGCCGGCAGCAGCGCGACGACGATGGTCGTGGTTGCAACACCGACCCACTGCCAGCCCGTGAGCGTCTGCCCGAACTTGAAGTAGCCAACCAGGATCGCGCTGATCGGAAACGCAAGCTCCGCAATCGTCGCGGCAACGGCCGGAGTCACGCGAAGGCCGTAGTAGTACAGACCGAGCGCCACGAAGCCCGTGACGATCGCCAGCAAGGCGATGTACCACGAGTCGTGCATCGAGGCGAACGCCGGCGCCCCGAGCACGAGAAGTGCGATCGCACTCGCGGGCAGACCGAAGGCGAAGCGCAATGTCGCCACGTGCTCGAATCGCATGTCCCGAGCGAGGTAGCGGCCGAGCACCGTGCCGAGAGCCCACAACGTGGCGGCGCCGAGCGCATACAACGACGGCCTGATGCCGTGCACCGAGGGATGAAGCGGCTGCGGGACGCCGATGAGCCAGGCGCCGACGAGCGCCGGCGCGAGATAGAGCGCGAACCGCGCCCGCGGCCGCTCACCGAGGATGACGCCCGCGGCGATGACCGCGATCACCGGCTGCACTTTCTGCAGGACGACCGGCGTGACGAAGTCCGACCCGACCTTGAACGCCTGGGTGAAGAGGATCGTCGCAACGGCCGACGAGCCCGCCCCGATCACGAACGCAGCGACCACGTGCCGCCAACCGAGCCGCAGCATCGCTGCCAGCGCCCCGGCGAGAAACGGCAACGTCAGCGCAACGAGCACCACGTGCTCTCCGAACACGATCGTCGCCGGCGTTGTCGCCTTCGCGAGCGGCTGGCGGATCCATGCGTCCAGGCCCCAGAGCGCAGCCGCAACCGCCACGAGCGCGATTCCCGTCGATCTCCGCATACGCATCAGCGTAGTTGCACGAACACGTGTGAAGTGGCCTCAGGCAAGCATTCCCGTTCCGTGCAGCCGCACGGAACGGGAACAGGTTCGATCTTCGTCAGCTCAGACGGCCGGCGTCGGCGCGACGGGCACTTCCGGCGCGCTGATGACAACGTCGCGGCGCACGTTCCCGGCGAAGAGGTAGCCGAGGATGCCGAAGCCGACGATCACGGCCAGCGTGCCGAGGGTGTAGAGCTCGAATTTGGCGCGCGAGAGGCCCCACGAGTCCTGGAAGTTGTAGGGGACACCGAAGACCTTCTCCAGGACGCCCGGGAAGATCGCGACCCATGTGCCGAGCGCGATCCAGCCGGTGGTGAGCAGCGTCGCGATCCAGATGCCGGCGGTGCCGAACGGAACGACGTACGGCCGCCGCACGTGCCCGTGCGTGTACCGCAGCTTCAGCACCGCGGGGAAGATCCAGAGGTAGCTGAGCAGCGTCGTCGAGATCGCCATGTAGAGCACGACGGTGAATGCTGCCGAGGTCGACTGGTGCTTCAGCAACTCGATCGCCGTGATGCAGAAGATCGACGACGCGACGCCGGACATGATGTTGACACGCACCGGGGTGCCAAACCTGCGGTTGAAGACGCCGAACCACGGGAAGAATGCGCCGTCGTAGGCTGCCGCTGCCTGAATCCGGTCGGAGCCGATCATCCAGACCGCCCCCGAGGTGAGCAGCGTGCCGACGAAACAGAGCGTCGTGATGATCAGCAGCACGTGTGCCGCGCCGCCGTAGGCGCCGTGGAAGGTCGTCGTGATCGCATCGATGAAGCCGGAGATGTTCGAGATCGCCTTCGCGGGCAGCACGAGCAGGATGCCGAGGATCGGCACGGCGTAGAGAAGAACGCCTGCGATGCCACTCCAGAGGACGGAGATCGGAACATCCTTCTCGGGGTTCTCCATCTCCTCCGCAGCGCCGTTCTGCAGCTCGAAGCCGACGTAGTTGAAGAGCAGTACCGGCACGAGCGCCAGGAAGATCGAGCGCGTCGGGGAGAGGTTTGAGACCGGGAAGCCGTGGACGCCGTGGCGGATTCCGTAGACGACGATCGTAATCGTGAAGAAGCCGAGCACGAAGACCCGCATGAAACCGCCGACGTTCGGGATCCACTTTCCGTAGCGCAGCGAGACGATCGCGACGATGATCGAGATCCACACGAACGCGAGCTTGAAGACGAAGTCGCCGGGTGTCGCGTCGCCGATCTTGAAGATGTTCGCGCTCCACGCAGCGGTTGCCGTGAACGCGAGCGAGCCGCCGACCCAGAGTGGGTTCGTGACCCAGTAGAGGATCGCGGCGATGCCGCCGTGCAGACGGCCGAAGGCCATCTTCACCCATTCGTACGGACCGCCCTCCATCCGGAAGGCGCTTCCCACTTCCGCCATGAGCAGCATGTACGGCGCGACGAACACGATCGCGAGGACGATCAGCCAGAAGAACCCTTCCGGCCCGTTGTTCGAGACCGTCCCGAGCGTGTCGAGTCCGACAAACGCGCAGATCGTGAAGAACACCATGTCGAACCGGCGCAACGACTTGATGAGCTTGCTCTTCTCCGCGAGTGCGAAGGCCGTCGTTTGCTCGGGATTTGCAGCCATTTCCAGAAACCCTCCCGGCTTTCGAATTATGAGATGCGCTTCCAGGCCTCGGTGAGGACTTCACCGAGGATTCCAACGATCTGGCCGAATTCCTCCTCGCGCGCGATCAGCGGCGGCGAGATCTGCACGACGGGATCACCGCGATCGTCGGCGCGGCAGATCAGTCCCTTCTTGAAGAGCTCGGGCGAAAGGAAGCCGCGGAGCAACGTCTCGGACTCCTCGTCGCTGAACGTCTCGCGCGTCTCCTTGTCCTTCACGAGCTCCAGGGCCCAGAGGTAGCCCGTGCCGCGCAGGTCGCCGACGATGTCGAGCTCGAGCAGCGTCTCGAGCTGCTTGCGGAACGCTCCTTCCTGCTCGGCGACGCCCGTGACGATCCCGTCGCGCTCCATGATCTCGAGGTTCTTCAGCGCGATCGCGGAGCCCACCGGATGACCGCCGAACGTGATGCCGTGCGCATACATCTCGGTGCCGCTGTTGAACGCGTCGTAGACCTTGTCGGCGACGAGCACGGCGCCGATCGCGGCGTACGACGACGAGAGTCCCTTCGCGCAGGTGATCAGGTCGGGCTTGATGTCGTACTTCTCGCTCGCGAACCAGGCGCCGGTGCGGCCGAAGCCGGTGATCACCTCGTCGGCGCAGAGCAGAATCCCGTACCGGTCGCAGATCGCGCGCACGCCCTGGAAGTAGCCGGCCGGCGGCGTGAACGACCCGCCGGCGTTCTGCACCGGCTCGAAGATGACCATCGCGACCGTCTCCGGCCCCGCCTGCTCGATCGAGCCTTCGAGATCCTCGAGGAGAAACGCGGTGAACTCTTCCTCGGTCTCGTCGGCCGGCCGGTGATAGCGGTTCGTGTTGCGAACGTGGACGACATCGGGGACGAGCGGCTCGAACGGCGCCCGCAGCGCCGGGATCCCGTTGATCGAGAGCGCGCCCATCGTCGTGCCGTGGTAGGCGGTGCGCCGCGAGACGGCCTTCCAGCGCCGCTCGCCGTTTGCCATGTGGAACTGCCGGGCGAGCTTCCAGGCCGACTCGACAGCCTCGGAGCCGCCCGAGACGAAGAACGCACGGTTGATGTGCGACGGTGCGAGCCGGGCGAGCTCGGCACCGAGCTCGATCGAGCGCGGGTGGGCGTACGACCAGTTCGTGTAGAAGGGCAGTTCGCGCATCTGGGCGAGCGCGGCCTGCCCGATCTCTTCGCCGTAGGAGTAGCCGATGTTCACGGAAAAGAGGCCGGCGAGCGCGTCGAGGTACTTCTTGCCCTCGTCGTCCCAGAGGTAGCAGCCCTCGCCGCGCACGATCACGGGCGCCTCGTACCCGTGCATCCGCGTGAAGTGCAGCCAGAGGTGGTCGCGCGCCGCAGCGCGGAGATCGGTCACGGCCATCGCGCGAGCATACGCATTATTCAGGAAGCTTTCTCAGGGTGTCGTTCGTCGATCCGGGCGTGATCGGCGAGTGCGATGCAAGGACGCAGGGAGAACCCGATAGCGGTGTTCTATCGGATCGACCGAGGACGCAGCAGCGCGCCGCCGAGCGCGGCCGGGCGACACAACGCTCATCCTGAGAGAGCTTCCAGATTCAGAAAGAGGAACGCTTGCGGGACTCGGCGACGGCGATCGCGAGCGCCAGGACGACGCCGCCGACGAGCACGAGCGCGGCCCAGCCGCGGGCGTCCGAG
>JBAQHS010000294.1:0-2805 GCA_049288455.1 Gaiellaceae bacterium
GCTCCGGCGTGCGCCAGTCGCCCGCCGCGCGCCGCGGTGTCGCGCGCTCCGGCGAGCTGCTCGGGTGAGGGGCGTGGGATCCGTCGCGACGAGCCGCTTGCCGCGGTGGCTTCGAGCAACAGGTGCCCGGACGACGGCTCGACGGCGGCAATCGAGTCGGCGGGGATCTCCATCCGGCGCCGCATCATGCGCGAACGCACGATCAAGGTCTCGGGCCGTCCGACCGGCGCCCTGGCGACGACCTCTTCGACGCGTGCGCCGCTCGGGTGAATCGTCAGGCCCTCCGCGTGCGCGAGCCAGTAGTCGAGCACCGTGCTGCCGCGTACGAAGACGGGCGCTTCGGTCGACACATCGGTCATCGGGCCTCCCTTCGATCGTTCGGGCAGGTGGGCGACCTGCCATGGACGTCGCTGGTGGGCGTACCCCCGTAGTGAGGCTAGCGAACGATGCTGCGCTTAGAAGCCGTAACTCGGCTTGATCGCCGAGAAGCGGATCACGGTGACGGTGTCTTCGACCGTGATCTCACGGTTGTACAGCTGGCCGAGAAACCGGCAGAGCTCGTCGGTGTGCCTGATCTCGGGGTTGTCGTGCTCGATCTCGTTCGGCGACAGGTCAACGATCGTCTTCACCTCAACCTTGTCGATCACGGCGTCGAAGACGTGCTGCCGCGGGCCGAACCGGGCGCCGACGAGGACCGAGACGATCATCCCTTTCTGGTATTTGCGCGACTTGTCGCCCAGACGGATTGTCGCGGACTTCCGGTGCGACTTGAGTTGCGCCTCGACGATCGGCGAGTAGAAGTTCAGCGCGAAGGAAGGCACCGGGCGCCGATCATACGTCGCCTGCCCCGCGCGGGGCCAGGACGGCGATGGCCTTCTTTGCCATATCGCGTTCGCCCCCGTAGGCGAGGAGCCGCGGCGCCTCCTCGAGCGGCAGCCAGCGCACCGCGGCGATCTCGTGGCGGAACTCCTCGGGAACATCGCCCAGACGGCCGCCCTCGTAGCGGACGAGGTAGAACGAGACGATCTTGAAGATCCGCTCGCCGTCCCAGGTGTAGACGTAACGCACGTCGCCGAGCTTGCCGAGCGAGCGTCCGCGCGCGCCGGTCTCCTCGGCCACTTCCCGGAGGGCGGCCTGCTCGGGTGACTCGCCGCCTGCGACCCCACCTTTCGGTAACGCCCACAGGCCGGCGGGACGGCCACCGGGCTGGATCGCGGCGAGCATCCAACGGCCCTGCAGCCGCCGCACGAGCACCCCTCCCGCCGAGAACTCTCGCCGCACGCTCTCCCCTTGATCTCAGTGCCTTGGACGCAGATCTGTGCGCTACACTTGCCCCTCTGGCACTCAGGTGGGTAGAGTGCCAGCGCCGGTGAACGACCAGCCGGTTGTCGCAAACCCCAAGCACAAGCCTGTTCGACAAGGCGTGGAGGTCTTTCAATGAATCTACAGCCGCTTGGCGACCGCCTGATCGTCGAGGTCCTCGAGGAAGAGGAGACGACAGTCAGCGGCATCGTCCTGCCGGACACCGCGAAGGAGAAGCCGCAGCGCGGCCGCGTCCTTTCGGTTGGCCCCGGCGCCCGCGACGAGGATGGCAATCACATCGCCATCGACCTCGAAGAGGGCGACGAGATCATCTTCAGCAAGTACGGCGGGACCGAGATCAAGCTCGGTGCCGACGAAGTCCTGATCCTCCGCGAGTCCGACGTGTTGGCGAAGGTCGTTGGCGACCGCGCTGCCGTCTAGCCCGCAGGTCTAAGGGAAGAGGAGAGAAACCACATGGCTCACAAGGAGCTCAAGTTCGGCGAGGAAGCACGCCGCTCGCTTCAGCGCGGTGTCGACATCCTGGCCGACGCAGTCAAGGTCACGCTCGGCCCGAAGGGCCGCTACGTCGTCCTCGACAAGAAGTTCGGCGCCCCGACGATCACGAACGACGGTGTCACGATCGCGCGTGAGATCGACGTCGAGGACGTCTTCGAGAACCAGGGCGCACAGCTCGTGCGCGAGGTCGCAACCGCGACGAACGACGTCGCCGGTGACGGCACCACCACGGCCACCGTTCTTGCCCAGGCGATCGTTCGCGAGGGCCTGAAGAACGTCTCGGCCGGCGCAAACCCGATGGGGCTCAAGCGCGGCATCGAGAACGCTGTCGAGGCCGTCGTCGAGAACCTGAAGTCGCAGTCCGTCGAGATCTCGGGCAAGGAAGACATCGCGCGCGTCGCGACCGTCTCCTCGCGCTCGACCGAGATCGGCGAGGTTCTGTCCGAGGCGATCGAGAAGGTCGGCAAGGACGGCGTCGTGAACGTCGAGGAGGGCCAGACCTTCGGCCTCGAGCTCGAGTTCACGGAGGGCATGCAGTTCGACAAGGGCTATCTGTCGCCGTACATGGTGACCGACGCCGAGCGCATGGAGGCCGTGCTCGACAACCCGTACATCCTGGTCGCGAACCAGAAGATCGGTGCTGTCAAGGACGTGCTGCCGGTGCTCGAGCAGGTCATCCAGGCCGGCCGCCCGCTGCTGATCGTGGCCGAGGACGTCGAGGGCGAGTCGCTCGCGACGATCGTCGTCAACAAGCTGCGCGGCACCTTCCAGGCCGTCGCCGTCAAGGCGCCTGGCTTCGGCGACCGCCGCAAGCGGATGCTCGAGGACATCGCCATCCTGACCGGCGGCGAGGTCATCACCGACGAGATGGGCCTCAAGCTCGAGAACACGCAGCTCTCGCAGCTCGGTCGCGCCCGCAAGGTCGTCATCGACAAGGACGCGACGACGATCATCGACGGCTCCGGTGACGCCGAGCAGATCAAGGCC
>JBAQHS010000295.1:0-19791 GCA_049288455.1 Gaiellaceae bacterium
GGTGGCGGCCGTCCTCGCCCCGACTCAGCGACGCCCGAGGCGAACGTCGAGACGCCCACCGATTCGCCCGTCGTCGAGCAGAACGTCGCACCGACGCCGGCACCGGTCGTCGAGGCGCCCGAGGTGACGACCGCGGCACCGGTCGAGGAGGCCAAGGTCGACGCACCGACGGCCGAGACGCCCGCCAAGGCCGCACCCGAGAAGAAGGCAGCGGCCGACAAGCCCGCGGCGCCGAAGAAGGCAGCGGCCGACAAGCCCGCGGCGGAGAAGAAGCCTGCAGCCGAGAAGAAGGCAGCGGCCGACAAGCCCGCCGCAGAGAAGAAGCCTGCCGCGAAGAAGGCTGCGCCGAAGAAGGCGGATAGCTGATGCTGCTTCCCAAGAAGACCAAGTTCCGGAAGCATCACCGTGGCCGCCGCCGTGGCGAGTCGCGCGGTCAGACGACCGTGCACTTCGGCGAGTACGGCATCAAGGCGCTCGAAGCTGGTTGGATCACGAACCGCCAGATCGAGGCCGCCCGGATCGCGATGACGCGCAAGATCAAGCGCGGCGGCAAGGTCTGGATCAACATCTTCCCGGACAAGCCGTTCACGAAGAAGCCGGCCGAGACGCGCATGGGTAAGGGCAAAGGCTCGCCCGAAGGCTGGGTTGCCGTTGTGAAGCCAGGACGCGTGATGTTCGAGCTCGCCGGTGTCCCCGAGCCGCTTGCGAAGGAAGCACTTCGCCTGGCGGGATCGAAGCTGCCGATGAAGACGAAGTTCGTGCGACGCGACGATGGCGGTGATCTCTTTGCGGGCTAGAGACTTGCGTGACCTGACCGACGACGAGCTCGATCACAAGCTCGCCGACACGCGGCAGGAGCTGTTCAACCTCCGGTTCCAGGCGGCGACCGGTGCGCTCGAGAACTCGACGCGCCTCCGGCTCGCCAAGCGCGAGATCGCGCGCATCCTGACGACGCAGCACGAGCGGAATTCCAACAAGCAGAAGGTGCAGAGCTAGATGGCGGACGAAAAAGATCTGAACGAAGGAATCGAGGAGCCCGTGGTCGAAGAGACTGCCGCCGAGGAGACCCCGGTGGTCGAAGAGCCCACGGTCGAGGAGCCTGCGGCCGAGGAGACCCCGGTCGAGGAGACTCCGGTCGCCGACGAGGCACCCGCGGTCGCCGAAGAGGAGCCCGCGGTCGACGAGCCTGTGGCCGAGGAGCCGGCAGCGGAGGAGCCCGAAGCAGCGCCTGCGCCGGTGGTCAAGCCGTCGCGCTCGCAGCGGCATGTGCCGCGCACCGCGCGGCGCACGCGGACGAAGACCGTGCGTGAGAAGGCGACGACGCGCAAGCCGATCACGCGCACCGAGAAGCCGGAGTACGAGCGCGGCCGGCGCCAGGAGCGCCGCGGCATCGTCGTCTCCGACAAGGCCGACAAGACGATCATCGTCAAGGTCGACGTGATCAAGAGCCACCCGAAGTACAAGAAGGTCATCCGCTCAACGGTGAAGTTCCACGCGCACGACGAGGCGAACACCGCCGGCGTCGGCGACACGGTGCGCATCGTCGAGACGAGGCCGCTCTCGAAGCTGAAGCACTGGCGCCTCGCCGAAATCGTCGAGAAGGCGAAGTGACGACCCCCTCCCGCACATCTCGCACGCTGGATGCGGCTGCAAGCTGTCGCATCGCCGCGTCCTCAGTCGTGCCCGTAGAACACCGCTACGAACACTCCCTGCGTCCTTGCGCTGCTCGGCTTTCGCCGCCCCAGCGCACGATCAGTACGGAAGGGAGTCGTCCATGATCCAGCAAGAGACACGTCTCAAGGTGGCCGACAACACGGGTGCTCGTGAGCTACTCTGCATCCGCGTTGCCGGCGGCTCGAGGCGCCGCTACGCACGTGTCGGCGACATCATCACTGCGACCGTCAAGTCCGCTGCCCCGCAGGGCGCGGTCAAGAAGGGCGAAGTGGTGAAGGCCGTCGTCGTGCGGACGAAGAAGCCCTTCGGCCGTGACGACGGAACGCTGATCGCGTTCGACGAGAACGCGGCGGTGCTCATCGACAACGCACGGAATCCACGCGGGACACGCATCTTCGGGCCGGTCGCCCGTGAGTTGCGCGAGAAGAACTTCATGAAGATCGTGAGCTTGGCTCCAGAGGTGCTCTAGAAATGGCGACTGCAATGAAAATAAAGAAGGGCGACACCGTCCAGATGCTCTCCGGCAAGGACCGCGGAAAGCAGGGACGGGTCCTCGAGGCACGCCCGCGCGCCGGCAAGGTGCTCGTCGAGAACCTGAACATGATGAAGCGCCACCAGAAACCGCGCCCGATTCGCGACGCGAACCGCATGGGCGGCACCCAGATGGCCCCGGGTGGGATCATCGAACGCCCGTCGGCGGTCTCGGTGTCGAACGTGATGCTCGTCTGTCCCACGTGCAAGCTGCCCACGCGCATCGGCTACTCGTTCAAGGAAGCGAAGGGCGGCGAGCGGATCAAGGTACGCGTCTGCAAGCGCGACGGCTGCGGCCAGGAGATCGATCGCTGATGGCGACCACCGAGACCTACACCCCGCGCCTCAAGCAGCAGTACAACGACGAGCTCCGCTCTGGACTGCAGGAGCAGTTCGGGCTCGAGTCGATCATGCAGGTGCCGCGGATCACGAAGATCACGCTGAACATGGGCGTCGGCGAGGGCAAGAACGACGCGAAGCAGATCGACGCCGCGCAGGAAGAGCTGACGATCATCGCCGGCCAGCGCGCGCAGGTCCGCCGTGCGCGCAAATCGATCGCGCAGTTCAAGATTCGCGAAGGCATGCCCATCGGCGTCAAGGTGACGCTGCGCGGCGACCGGATGTGGGAGTTCCTCGACCGGCTCGTCTCGATCGCCCTTCCGCGTATCCGCGACTTCCGCGGCCTGAACCCCGGCTCGTTCGACGGCCGAGGCAACTACTCGCTCGGCATCCGCGAGCAGATCATCTTTCCCGAGATCGATTACGACAGCATCAACCTGATCCGTGGACTCGACGTCACGATCACGACGGCCGGCGGGAACGACGAGCAGGCGCACGCCCTTTTGCGGGGGCTCGGCCTGCCGTTCGGGACCGACGGACAGAGGGAGCTGTAAGTGGCGAAGAAGTCGCTTGTCGTGAAGGCCGCGCGCCCCGCGAAGTTCAAGGTTCGCAACTACACCCGCTGCAATCGCTGCGGGCGTCCGCGTGCCGTCTTCAAGAAGTTCGGGCTCTGTCGTATCTGCCTGCGGGAGCTCGCCCATCAGGGCGTCATCCCCGGCATGACCAAGAGCTCCTGGTAGGAGGAAGAGAGAACGTGCTAACCGATCCCGTCGCCGACATGCTCACGCGCATCCGCAACGCCAACAAGGCGCTGCACGATCGCGCGGAGATGCCGAACTCGAAGTTGAAGGTCGAAATCGCCCGCATCCTCAAGGAGGAGGGCTATATCCGCGACTACCACATTGCGGAGAGCGAGGACCGCCCGCACAAGACGCTCGTCGTCGAGCTGAAGTACGGGCGCAGCCGCGAGCGCATCATCACCGACCTCAAGCGTGTGTCCAAGCCGGGCCGGCGGATCTATGCCGGCAAGGATCGCCGCCAGCGCGTGCTCGGCGGCATGGGCATCGCGATCATGTCCACGTCCCGCGGCGTCATCACGAGCCGCACCGCCGAAGCCGAAGGCATCGGCGGCGAAGTCATCTGCTACGTCTGGTAGCCACTCATGTCTCGTATCGGTAAAAAGCCCATCGAAGTCCCTGCCGGCGTGATCGTCTCGGTCGACCCTGGCCGCGTGACCGTGTCCGGGCCGAAGGGCGAGCTGCGCCAGGTCGTTCCGTCGCGGATGAAGATCGAGGAGGACGAGGGCACGATTCTCGTCACCCGCCCGACCGAGCGCGGAGAGGATCGCGCGCTGCACGGTCTGACGCGCACGCTGATCGCGAACATGGTCGAAGGCGTCACGCAGGGCTTCGAGAAGAAGCTCGAGATCCAGGGCGTCGGTTATCGCGCCGCCCTCTCGGGCACCGACCTCGAGCTCCAGGTGGGCTACTCGCATTCGGTGAAGATCAAGCCGCGGCAGGGCATCGAGTTCGAGGTGCCTGTCCCGACCCAGGTGGTCGTGCGCGGCATCGACAAGCAGGTCGTCGGGCAGACCGCCGCGGAGATCCGCCGCGTCCGCCCGCCCGAGCCGTACAAGGGCAAGGGCATCCGCTACGAGGGCGAGTTCGTTCGCCGGAAGGTCGGGAAGCGCGCATGAGCCAGCTCACAACACGCGAAATGCGCCTGCGCCGCCACCGGCGCGTCCGCGGCAAGGTCCGCGGCACCGCCGAGCGCCCGCGCCTCGCCGTGTTCCGCTCGAACCGCGGCATTTTCGCGCAGCTCGTCGACGACGATGCCGGCAAGACCGTTGCCGCTGCCTCGTGGGTCGGCCTGCCGAAGTCGTTCAAGGGCGACAAGTCCGAGCAGGCCGCCGAGGTTGGCAAGGTGCTCGCCGAGGCTGCCAAGAAGGCCGGTGTCGAGGCCGTCGTTTTCGACCGTGGGGGCTACCTCTTCCATGGTCGCGTCAAGGCGCTCGCCGAGGGCGCCCGTGAAGGAGGACTGAGCTTCTAGTGGCAGTTGACGTGCAGGAATCGAGAGAGCTCAAGGAGCGGGTCGTCGAGATCAACCGCGTCGCCAAGGTCGTCAAGGGCGGCCGGCGCTTCTCGTTCACCGCGCTTGTCGTGATCGGCGACGAGGTCGATCGCGTCGGCGTCGGCTACGGGAAGGCGCGCGAAGTCCCGCTCGCGATCTCGAAGGCCGTCGACGATGCCAAGAAGAACCTCTTCACCGTCGCCAAGCACGGTCAGACGATCACGCACGAGTCGCTCGGCCGCTTCGACGCGGCCCGCGTGCTCCTGCGCCCGGCCTCGCCCGGTACCGGCGTGATCGCCGGCGGCGGCGTGCGCGCGGTGCTCGAGCTGGCAGGCATCCGCGACGTGCTCGCGAAGTCGCTCGGAACGACGAACCCGATCAACATGCTGAAGGCAGCGGAGACGGCTCTACGCCAGCTGCGCCGGCCCGAGGACGTCGCGAGGGCCCGCGGCAAGTCGATCCGCGACGTGCTGCCGCAAGGCGCCGCCGTGGTCGAGAGCGAGCCCGAGGTCGTGGAGACAGACGTTCCGCCCGCCGTTGAGCCCGAGAGCGTGACCGAGGAGGTGGCACCAAGTGGCGAAAGTGAAGCTGACGCAGGTTCGTAGCGCGATCGGCCAGACCCAGCGCCACCGCGGCACGTTGCGCGCGCTCGGCCTCGGCCGGATCGGCAAGACGGCGGAGCACACTGAGAGCCCGGTGCTCTCAGGCATGCTTCGCAAGGTCCGCCATCTCGTGAACGTGGAGGAGCAGTAAATGGCCGGAGATCTCAACCTCTCGAACCTGCAGCCCGCCCAGCCGCGCAAGGATCGCAAGCGCGTCGGCCGCGGCATGGGCTCGGGCAAGGGTCGTTACTCCGGCCGCGGGATCAAGGGCCAGAAGTCACGCTCGGGCTCCCACGCGATGCGTGCCGGGTTCGAGGGCGGCCAGATGCCGCTCGCGATGCGCACGGCCAAGCTCCGCGGTAACACGTCCAAGGACGCGATGCCCGTTGGCCCGTTCCGCACCTACACCCAGCCGGTGAACCTCCGCGACCTCGACCGCTTCGATGCGGGCGAGGAAGTGACGCCCGAGTCCCTGAAGGCAAAGGGCCTCATCCGGTCGATCCGCAAGGACGTGAAGCTGCTCGGCGTCGGCGAGCTCTCGAAGAAGCTGACGATCACCGTGCACGCCGCGTCGGCGACCGCGCGCGAGAAGGTCGAGGCCGCAGGCGGCACGCTGACGCTCCTCAAGGAGCCGAAGGTGCGCAAGCCGAAGAACATGAAGCGCCGGCCCGAGGGACGTACGAAAGACTTGACGCCGGAAGCCGGCGACGCCGAAGAGCAAACCGAGTCGACCGAGCAGACGACGGAAGGCGGCGAGTAGCTCCATGCTGAGCTGGCTCGCCAACGCCTGGCGGGTCCCGGAGCTTCGGCGCCGGCTCCTTTTCACGGCGGTCGTGCTCGCTGCGTACCGCCTCGGCTCGTGGATGCCCGCACCGGGCGTCGACTCGAGCCAGATCCAGAACTACTTCAACGGCAAGGGCAGCTCGGTGCTCGGCCTGCTGAACCTGTTCTCGGGCTCCGCGCTCTCGCGCTTCTCGATCTTCGCGCTCGGGATCATGCCGTACGTCACGGCGTCGATCATCCTGCAGCTGATGACGGTCGTCATCCCGCAGCTCGAGCAGCTGCAGAAGGAAGGCGAAGCGGGCACCGCCAAGATCAACCAGTACACGCGCTACCTCACCGTTGCGCTGGCCGCCGCGCAGTCCGCCGGTTACGCGTACCTCTTCAAGCGCTCCGGCGCGCTCTCGGTGAACAGCGGTCGTCTGGTGCTCATCGTCGTGACGCTCACGGCGGGCTGCGTGCTCCTGATGTGGCTCGGCGAGCTGATTACGAAGCGCGGCATCGGCAACGGCATCTCGCTGCTGATCTTCGCGTCGATCCTCACCTCGGCTCCGCAGGGCATCAATGCCTGGATCAACGGCGGCCCGATGGAGCGTCTGTTCTTCCCGCTGATCGCAATCGCGATCGTCGTGGCTGTCGTCTTCGTGCAGGAGGGTCAGCGCCGCATCCCGATCCAGTACGCGAAGCGCATGGTCGGACGCCGCCAGACCTCCGGTGGCGCCACCTACATGCCCCTGCGCGTGAACATGGCCGGCGTCATCCCGGTGATCTTCGCCGCCGCGCTGCTCGCGTTCCCGCCAACGGTCGCGCAGTTCTTCCCACAGACGCAGACCTGGATCAACGCGCATTTCTCGCCGGCGTCGACGATCTACCTCCTCACAGAGGCTGTCCTGATCATCGTCTTCACCTACTTCTATACGGCTGTGCAGTTCAACCCGGTCGACCAGGCCGACAACCTGCGCAAGTACGGCGGCTACATCCCGGGCATCCGTCCCGGCCCGCCCACGGCGCAGTACCTCGATCGTGTGCTCACGCGCCTGACCCTGCCGGGCTCGCTCTTCCTGGCGCTCGTCGCGGTGCTTCCGTCTCTCTTCATTGCGCACTTCGGCTTCTCGCAGGCGACGTCGCGCGCGCTCGGCGGTACCTCGGTGCTGATCGTCGTCGGCGTTGCGCTCGACACGATGAGGCAGATGGAGTCGCAGATGATGATGCGCTCCTACGAGGGCTTCCTCAAATAGCCGTGAATCTTCTGGTACTCGGCCCGCAAGGGGCCGGAAAGGGAACGCAGGCAAAGCGCATCTCGGCCGAATTCGGGATTCCGCACGTCTCGACGGGCGACATGTTCCGTGCGGCGACGGCCGCCGGCACCGAGCTCGGCCTCAAGGTGAAGCCGCTGCTCGACAGCGGCACCCTCGTTCCCGACGATGTGACGATCGCGCTCATCCGCGAGCGCCTGTCGGAGGACGACGCGCGCGAGGGGTTCGTGCTGGACGGCTTCCCGCGCAACCTGCCGCAGGCCGAGGCGCTCGACGAGATGCTCGGAAGCATCGGCCGCACACTCGACGCAATCCTCTTCTTCGACATCTCCGACTCGGTCGGGATGGAGCGGGCGCTCGGCCGCGCGCGCATCGAGAACCGCACCGACGACACGGAGGAAGTGATTGCGCGACGCCTCGCGACCTACCACTCCGAGACCGAGCCGACGGTCGAGTACTACCGCACGACCGGGAAGCTCGTGCCGATTCGCGCCGGCCGCACCATCGAAGAAGTGTGGAACGAGATCTCGTCGGCATTGCACCAGGTGACCGTCGCATGATCATTCGCAAGTCCCAGCAGGAGATCGAGACGATGGCTCGCGCAGGTGCGGTCGTCGCCGGGACGCTCGCGCTCCTCGAGGAGCACATCGAGGTCGGCGTCTCGACCGGCGAGCTCGACGCGCTCGCCGAGGAGTTCATCCGCGGTCGCGGCGGCGAGCCGACCTTCAAGGGCTACAAGGGCTATCCGGCCGCAACGTGCCTGTCGCCGAACGCGATGGTCGTCCACGGCATCCCCGGGGCGGCAACGCTCGCGGCCGGCGACATCCTCTCGGTCGACGTGGGAGTGACGCTCGACGGCTTCGTTGCGGATTCCGCCTGGACGTTCCCGGTCGGCGCGATCGCGCCGGAGACGCAACGGCTGCTCGACACCTGCCGGGCGGCGCTCGAGGCGGGCATCGCCGAAGCCCAGATCGGCAAGTCGGTGGGTGACATCTCGCGCGCCGTCCAGACGGTCACCGAGGCGGCCGGCTTCAGCGTCATCCGAAGCCTCGTCGGCCACGGCGTCGGCCGCTCGATGCACGAGGACCCGCAGGTGCCGAACTTCGTCTCCTCCTACACCGGCCCGGAGCTTCAGGAGGGCATGACGATCGCGATCGAGCCGATGATCACCGCCGGCTCAGCCGACGTCTATATCCACGACGACGACTGGTCGATCTCGACCGTCGACAACTCGCTCGCGGCCCACTTCGAGCACACCGTCGCCGTGACCGCGGAGGGCCCGCGGGTCCTGACAGCGGGCGCAGGGGTCCTGGTACGATAACCACCCGCGACGCGAGGCATTTGCCCGCGCGCACCCTTCGTTTGAGGAAATACCACTCATGAAAGTACGCCCGTCCGTCAAACCCATGTGTGAGCGCTGCCGCGTCATCAAGCGGCATGGGCGCACCATGGTCATTTGCACGAATCCACGCCACAAGCAGCGTCAGGGGTAGCCGAGACCTATGGCACGTATCGCAGGTGTGAACCTGCCGAATCAGAAGCGGCTCGAGATCGGGCTCACGTACATCTTCGGGATCGGGCAGCCGACGGCGCAGAAGATCTGTGCCGCGCTCGGGCTCTCGCCCGACACGAAGGTGCGCGACCTGACCGAGGACGAGGTCGCGAAGTTGCGCGAGCTCATCGACTCGGACTACCAGGTCGAGGGCGACCTGCGCCGCGAGCGCACACAGGCGATCAAGCGCCTGCAGGAGATCGGCTCGTACCGCGGCCTGCGCCACCGGCGCAACCTGCCGCTCCGCGGCCAGCGCACGAAGACGAACGCGCGCACCCGGAAGGGCCCGAAGAAGACCGTCGGCCGCGGGAAGAAGGCGAAGTAGATGGCCCCTCCCCGTAGAGCTGCGACCCGCGGTCGCACCCGCCGCCGTGTCCGCAAGAACATTGCGATCGGCCAGGCGCACATCAAGACGTCGTTCAACAACACGATCGTCGCCCTCACCGACAAGGACGGCAACGTGATCGTGTGGGAGTCCGCCGGCTCGGCAGGCTTCAAGGGCTCGCGCAAGTCGACGCCGTTCGCCGCACAGGTGACGGCCGACTCGGCAGCCCGCAAGGGGATGGAGCACGGCCTGCAGAAGGTCGAGGTCTTCGTCAAGGGCCCCGGCTCCGGTCGCGAGACCGCGATTCGGTCGCTGCAGGCGGCAGGGCTCGAGATTCTCGGTGTGAAGGACGTCTCGCCGCAGGCACACAACGGCGTCCGCCAGAAGAAGCGGAGGCGCGTCTAGTGGCTCGTGATCGTTCACCGAAGTGCAAGCAGTGCCGCCGGGAAGGCATCAAGCTCTTCCTGAAGGGCGAGCGCTGCCTGACCGAGAAGTGCGCGATCGAGCGCCGCTCGTATCCGCCAGGCGAGCACGGCCGCGGCCGGATCAAGCAGAGCGAGTACCTGCTGCAGTTGCGCGAGAAGCAGAAGGCACGGCGGTACTACGGCCTCCTCGAGAACCAGTTCCGCACGTACTACGAGAAGGCGAACAAGCGTGGCGGGATCACCGGCGACAACCTGCTGCAGATGCTCGAGACGCGGCTCGACAACGTCGTCTACCGCCTCGGGTTCGCCGCGTCGCGCGCCCAGTCACGCCAGCTCGTGCGGCACGGTCACTTCTCCGTGAACGGCCGCCGTGTGAACATCCCGAGTTACCAGGTCAAGCCTGACGATGTCGTCACGCTGAAGACCGGGTCGAGCGCGGAGCAGATCGTCCGTGACGCGACCGACCTCACCGCCGCCGTCGCCCCGTGGCTGCAGGCAGACCACGAGGGGCTGACCGGCAAGGTGCTGAAGTGGCCGGAGCGTGCCGAGATCGACACCCCGGTTTCCGAACAGTTGATCGTCGAGCTCTACTCCAAGTAGCGCTCGCCTTAGGAAAGGAACAGATGGCCGTACGCGCACAGGATTTCCAGATCCCGAAGATCACGCACGAGGAAGTGAACGAGAATCGCGGTGTCTTCGTGATCGAGCCGCTCGACCGTGGCTTCGGCTACACGTTCGGGAACTCGCTGCGCCGGGTGCTCCTCTCCTCACTCGAGGGCGCCGCGGTGACCTCGGTGAAGCTCGAGGGCGTCGCGCACGAGTTCACGACGCTGCCCGGCGTCCGTGAGGACGTCACCGACATCATCCTCAACCTCAAGCAGCTCGTCTGCATCCTGCACGGCGAGTCGCCCGAGGTCGAGGTTCGCCTCACCAAGCGGGGCGAGGGCGTCGTGACGGCTGCCGACATCGAGGCGCCGGCCGACCTCGAGATCCTCAACCCGGACCTCGAGATCGCCAACCTCTCGTCGAAGGGCCGCCTCGAGATCACCGTCACGATCGGCCGCGGCCGGGGCTACGTGCCCGCCGAGGGCAACCGTGGCCAGGCACACACGATCGGCGTCATTCCCGTCGACTCGATGTTCTCGCCGATCAACCGGGTCGCCTACGACGTGGAAGCCGCTCGTGTCGGTCAGCGCACCGACTACGACAAGCTCATCCTCGACGTCACGACGAACGGCTCCATCGACCCGAAGGATGCGATCGCCCAGGCGGCCGAGATCCTGATCCGCCAGCTCGCGATCTTCACCGATCTCGAGAAGATGGAGGGCTTCGGCGAGGCTGCGCAGGCTGCAGCCGAGGGTGCCGAGTCCGGCGTCCCGCCGCTCGCCAATGGGATGGAGAACTTCCCGATCGAAGAGCTCGAGCTCGGCGTTCGCTCGTACAACTGCCTCAAGCGGGTGGGGATCGAGACGATCGGCGACCTCGTCACGAAGTCGGAGTCGGAGCTCGCTGCGATCCCGAACTTCGGCAAGAAGTCGATCGAGGAAGTCAAGGAGACGTTGCAGCAGCACGGTCTCAACCTCCGTGGCGGCTCGTCCGCCAACGGTCTGGAGGCCTAAGGCCCCGATGCGGCACGCGCGCTCAGGGAAGAAGCTCGGTCGCGACTCGGCGCACCGCAAGGCTCTGTACTCGAACCTTGCGGGTGCGCTGATCGAGCACGGCCGGATCAAGACGACCGTCACGAAGGCGAAGGCCGTCAAGCCGATCGCCGAGCAGATGATCACGCTCGGCCGGCGCGGCGACCTCCACGCCCGTCGGCAGGCGACGGCGTTCCTGCGCTCGCGCGATGTGGTGCACAAGCTGTTCGCCGAGGTGGCGCCGCGGTTCAAGGACCGCCCCGGTGGCTACGCGCGCATCATCAAGATCGGTCCGCGTCCCGGTGACGCTGCCGAGATGGTCTACCTCGAGCTCGTCGACGAGGAGTACGTCGAGAAGCAGCGGGAGGAGCGGACGCCGGAGGCTGTTGCGGCGGAGCCGGCGGCCGCAGTGCCCGTCGAGGCTGCCGAAGAGGTGCCCGAGGCGGAAGCCGACGCGGTCGACGAGCCGACCGACGAGGTCGAGGAGCCGACCGGCGGGGAGCCCGAGCCGGTCGCGGACGAGGCTGTCGAGCCCGAAGCTGCGGCCGATGACGAATCAGCCGAGGGCGACGAGCCCGCGGCCGACGAGAAGAGCTAGACGCCTGCGCCCACGAGGGCGCCGACGATTGCGATCACTGCTCCGGCGACGCTCACGAGTCCGAGCGACTTCACGAAGCTCGTGTTGAAGAACTTCCAGCGGATCCAGGCGAGGCCGACCAGTTCGAAGGCGACGACGATCACCGCGGTGATGATCGCCGCGTGGTAGTTCGGCCAGAGGAACGGGAGTGTGTGCAGGATGCCCCCGAAGAACGTGCCGACGCCGGTGATCGCGCCGCGCTTGACCGGGCTGCCGCGGCCGGTGAGCTCACCTGTGTCCGAGAGGCCCTCGGAGAAGGCCATCGAGATCGCGGCACCGATCGACGTCGCAAGGCCGGCGGCGAATGCGTACAGCGGCTTGTGGCTGACGAGCGCGACCGAGAAGATCGGCGCAAGGGTCGAGAGTGACCCGTCGATCAGCCCTACCATCGCCGGCTGCACGCGCTGAAGCAGGAAGTGATGGTCGTCGGCCATGGGTAGAGTATAGCGAAGAGACAGCAAGTGAATAGAGCATCAGGCAGACCATACAACGGCCGTCAGGAGTGCCTGACGTGCGGCTGAAGCTCACCCTGTCCTACGACGGCACGGCGTTCAGCGGCTGGGCGCCCCAGCCCGAGCGGCGCACGGTGCACGGAGAGCTCATGCGCGCCCTGCTGAGGCTCTACGAGGGGGTGGAGGGGTTCGAGGTCGCGGGGCGGACCGACGCCGGTGTGCACGCTCTCGGCAATGTCGTCTCGGCCGAGGTGCAGGGCGGCCCGCCGGCGGAGAAGGCGACCGTTGCCCTGAACAGCATCCTGCCTCTCGACCTGGTCGTCCTCGCGTCGGAGGCGGCGCCAGAGGCGTTCAGCGCCCGCTACGACGCGACGTCGCGGTCCTACCGGTACCGCATCTGGAACAGCTCGGTGCCGTCCGCCCTCGAGTCGCGCTACGCGCTCTGGCACCCGAGGCGGCTCGACCTCGAAGCGCTGAACGAGAACGCGGCCGCGCTCGTCGGGCGCCACGAGTTCACGGCGTTCACGCCCGCCGACACGAAGCACACGGTCTTCGTACGCGAGGTCAGCGCGGCACGGTGGGTGCAGCTGGACGAGCCCGAAGTGGCGTTTGAGATCACCGCGAACTCGTTCCTGCGCCACATGGTGCGAACCGCGGTCGGCTCGATGCTCGCCGGCTACGATCTCGCGCCGCTCGTCGACGGTCGCCCGCGAGCAGAGGGAGGCCCAACCGCACCCCCACACGGCCTCTACCTCGTGCACGTGTCCTACTGAGACCGCGCTCCCGGGGCCACGACCCTTGGTCAGACCAAGTGTGAAGACATTGGAACGATTCATCCACAGGTCGCGACGCCGACGCTGGTGTGACCCTTGGTCAGATCAAGTGCCATGTCCGCCGGGGCCATGACCCTTGGTCAGACCAAGTGTGAAGACATTGGAACGATTCATCCACAGGTCGCGGCGCTGACGCTGGTGGCTACGATCGGCGCCGTGCGGTTTCCGGTGGTTCTCTTCGATCTCGACGGCACGGTGATCGACTCGGGCGCGATCATCCTCGCCTCGATGCGCCACGCCGCCGAGACCGTCGTCGGAGGGACGTATACCGACGCCGAGCTGATGAAAGCAGTCGGTGGCCCGGGACTCGAAGCGCAGATGGTTGCGCTCGACCCCGACCGCGTCGACGAGCTCGTTACCGTCTACCGCGCGCACAACGAGCCCTTGCACGAGACCCTCGAGTGCTGCGCCGGCATCGATGCCGTGCTCGCCGAGCTGAAGGACGAGGGACGCCGGCTCGGCATTGTCACCGCGAAGCGGCGGCTGACCGTCGATCTTGCGTTCGCGCGCCTGCCGATCGAGCACTTCTTCGACGTCGTCGTCGGCGGCGACGAGACCGAGCGTCACAAGCCCGACCCCGCGCCCCTGCTGCTCGCGCTCGAGCGCCTCGGCGCGCGCGCCGACGAAACCGCGTACGTCGGCGACTCGCCCTTCGACATGCAGGCGGCGCGCGCTGCGGGCCTCTACGCGATCGGCGTCAGTTGGGGGCGCATCCACACTCGCGAGGCGCTCGTCGACGACGCCGACGTGATCGTCGATCGTGCGGAGGAGCTGCTTGCCGTCCTCTGAGAGCAAGCGCGCAGCCGAGAGGCGTGCGGGCGAGCTGCGGGCGCTGCTGAACCGCTGGCTCCACGAGTACCACGTCCTCGACAATCCGTCGGTCGACGATGCGACCTACGACCGGCACTACGACGAGCTCGTCGAGCTTGAACGTCAGCATCCCGAGCTTGCAACCGACGACTCGCCGACGGGCCGTGTCGGTGCGCCGCTCTCCGGCAAATTCCAGAAGGTGCGACACCTCGAGCCGATGGGATCGCTCGAGAAGGTGACGACCGAGGAGGCACTCGTGAAGTGGGCCGACGATGTCGCCAAGCGGCTCGACAGCACCGACCCCGTCGCGTTCGTGATCGAGCCGAAGATCGACGGGCTCGCGATCAACCTGACCTACGAGAACGGCGTCTTCGGCCGAGGCGCGACACGTGGCGACGGCGACGTTGGCGAGGACGTCACGACGAACCTGCGCACGATCCCCTCGATCCCGCTGCGCATGCTCGACGACAACGCGCCGCAGCTGCTCGAGGTGCGCGGCGAGGTCTACATGCCGCTCTCGGGCTTCCGCGAGCTGAACGAGCGTCTCGTCGCCGAGGACAAGAAGCCGACCCCGAACCCGCGCAACGCCGCCGCCGGCTCCCTGCGCCAGAAGAATCCGGCGATCACTGCTGCGCGGCCGTTGAGCTTCTGGGCCTACGGCATCGGCGCACGCGAGGGCGTCGAGCTCGCCTCGCACTCGGAGACTCTCGAGTGGCTGCGGGGCCACGGCTTTCCGATCAATCCGTACGCGGAACGATTCGAGACGATCGAGGCGGTCGCGAAAGCTTGTCGCGACTGGGAACGCAAGCGCGCCGAGCTCGACTATGAGATCGACGGGATCGTGATCAAGGTCGACGACTACGCCCAGCAGCAGGTCTTGGGCTCGCTCCACTCCCGGCCGCGGTGGTCGCGCGCGTTCAAGTGGGCTCCGCTGACCGCGACGACGCGGCTGAACAAGATCGCGATCCGCGTCGGCCGCACGGGCGCGCTGAACCCATGGGCGATGCTCGAGCCGGTTGAAGTCGGCGGCGTGACGGTCTCGCGCGCGACGTTGCACAACGAGGAGGACATCAACCGCAAGGAGATCCGCGAAGGCGACGACGTGATCATCCAGCGCGCTGGCGATGTGATTCCTCAGATCGTCGGCCCGGCCGGCGCGCACCGGCGAGGCACAAAGCAGTTCGCGATGCCGACGCATTGCCCGCTCTGCGGCACCGCGATCGTGAAGCCTGAGGGTGAGGTGATGCACCGCTGCCCGAATCGCGCGTGCCCCTCGCGCGGGCTCGAGTCGCTGATCAACTGGGTGCAGGCCGCAGCCGACATCGACGGCGTCGGCGAGCAACTCGTGCGCCGCCTCTGGGAGCTCGGGCTCGTCCGTTCGCTCCCCGAGCTCTACCGGCTGACGAAGGAGCAACTGCTCGAGCTCGATGGGTTCGCGGAGATCTCGGCGACGAACGCCATCTCGTCGATCGCAGCATCCAAGGAGATTCCGTTCCGGCGCGTCCTCTTCGGCCTGAACATCCCCGACGTCGGTTGGGTGACCGCCCAGAACCTGGCGCGGCATTTCGGCAACGTCGACCAGCTCGCCGGTGCGGCGCAGGAGGAGATCATCGAGTGCGAAGGCATCGGCCCTGAGCGTGCCGAGGCGATCGCCGAGTGGTTCGCCGACGAGGAGAACTGGCGCCTCGTCGAGGAGCTGCGCGCGCTTGGCCTGCGCTTCGAGGCCGACGAGGACGATCGTCCCGTCGAGGGGCCGCTGACGGGCAAGCAGTACGTGATCACGGGAACGCTCGAGTCGATGTCGCGTGAGGCCGCGCGTGAGGCGCTTGAGGCTCTCGGCGCGAAGGTCTCGGACAACGTCTCGAAGAAGACGACCGCGGTGTTCGTCGGCGAGAGCCCGGGATCGAAGGTGGCGAAGGCCGAGAAGGCAGGTGTCGCCTTGCGCACGGAGACCGAGTTGCAGGCGCTGCTCGACGCCCCGTCGTCAGAGGCTTGAGGCGAGCGCGGTCGCGAACCGGTCCTGCGCCTTGCGCGCAGCGGACGTGGCGATCGGGCGACCGTTCTCGATCACCACGAACGCATACCGGTCGCGGACGTAGCCCGCGAGCGCCGATGCGCGATCGGTCGTGCCGGTCTTCGCCCGCACCGCGCCGCGCGCCGGAGCGCGTTCCATCCGGTCTTCGAGCGTCCCACTGATTCCTGCCACCGGCAGCGCGGCCCACACGAGCCGCCGCAGGTCGGGGTCGTTCCAGGCGTACGTCAGCAGCAGGGCGATCGCGCGCGCGGTCAGCCGGTCGTCGAGTGAGAGCCCCGAGCCGTCGACGATGCGCACTCCCGCCTGCGGGATGCCGGCCGCCACGAGGTCGCGCATGACGATTGCGGCGCCTGCCGCCGTCGTGCCTCCTTCGCCGGCCTCGGCGCCAAGCGTCTTCAGCAGCTCCTCGGCGATGAAGTTGTCGCTGTCGCGGTCCATCGACTCGACGACGACGGAGAGAGGGTCGGACTCGATCTGTGCGAGCCCGTACGCGTCGTCCGGGGCCCGTCCCACGGCCGCTCCGCCAGCCGCGATCCCGCGAGCGCGGAGCGCCTTCCTGAACTGGCCTGCGGCGGCGAGCGCGGGATTGAGCGCGACGTGATGATCGTAGAAGCCTCGGTCGACCGACAGGGCGGAGAGCGGCGGGCATTCGCTGATGAAGAACGAGGACTTCCAGCCGGGTGCGGTTCGCTCGGTGTCGAACCACGACTCATCGCCGAGCACACGGCCGTCGATCTGCAGGATCCCGGCGAGCTTCAGCTGCGCTGCGAGTCGCGCGAGCCCGAGCGACGAGAGCGTCGGGTCGCCGAACCCTTTCAGGAAGATGTCGCCGACCCAGACGGTCCCGTCTTGGTGGCCACGACCGAGCACTTCGGTGCGGAAGCGGTATGCGCTACCGAGCTCCTGCAGCGCCGCGACCGTGACCGGCAGTTTCTCGTTCGACGCAGGCGCGAGCGACGTGTCAGGGTTGCGCTCGAAGAGCGCCTGCCCTGTCGACAGGTCGACCGCGATCGCGCCCGATGATGCCGCCGACAGGCCGGGGACTGCGAGCGCGTGAGCGAGCCGCGTCGTCAATGGAGCGCGTGCAGCCTGGGCGAGCGGCGCGGCCGCGAGCAGGGCGAGCACGAGGACGGCGGCTACGCGGCGCATCCGGACCATTGTGACCACCGGGTCAGTGGGCGCCTGGGCCTCGATTCGGGAGAAGATGGGACTCGCGGCCCTTGTCTGCGCGGCCCGCGAACCGCAGAATCGACGGGCGGCAACCGATGAATGACCTCCTGGAGAAGATCAACGCGCTGATCGACGCGTCGACCGGCGACGTCGACGAGATCGAGCACACGCTCACCGACGGCTACGCGCAGGCGATGTCGCTGGAAGCCGACCGCTGGCGGCTCGAGCGGCGGATCGCGGCGATTGCCGGGGAAATCGAGTGCGGGGACGTCGCAGCGAAAGCACATGAGCTGGGGGGCCTCGCGACGCGGCTCGAGACGAACGAAGGTGAACTGCGGCAGCTACGCGCCCGGCTCGCGGACCTTCGCCGCGTCGCAAACATCGCCCGCGTCTCGGTGACCGCCGGCGCGCCGAGCGCGTAGAGCGTTTCCCGCGCGACCGGCTAGACGATTCCCGAGCGCACTGCGTAGACCGCCGCCTGGATGCGGTTGTCGATCTGCAGCTTCATCAGGATGTTCGAGATGTGGTTCTTGACCGTCTTCGGGCTGATGTGCAGCTCGCCCGCGATCATCGCGTTGTCCTTGCCGTTGGCAATCAGCTTGAGGACCTGAATCTCTCGATCCGAGAGCTCTGACTGGATCGTCTCGGCCTCGTGATGCGAGGCACTCGAGGCGCGCACGCGCTGTAAGACCTTCGCGGCGATCGTCGGCGAGACGAGCGACTCGCCGACCGCGGCCGACTGGATGCCCTGCATCAGCTCGGCGATCGACGCGTCTTTCAGGAGGTACCCGCACGCGCCGGCGAGGATCGCGTCCATCACGTCACTGTCCTGGTCGGAGATCGTCAGCACGAGCACACGCGTGAGCGGTGCGATCATCGAGATCTGCCGCGTCGCTTCGACGCCGCTGATCCCCGGCATGTTGAGGTCCATCACGACGACGTCGGGCGCGAGCTCACGCACTGCGCGGAGTGCGTCGGTGCCGTTGTCGCACTCGCCGACGACCTGGACGTTCTGCTCCTCGAGCAGGTTGCGGAGGCCCGTGCGAAACAGGTCATGGTCGTCGACGAGGACGACGCGGGGAGTGACTGACTCTGGGATGTTCGCTGGGTCGTTCAGCACGGCCTACCTGGGCGAATTGACCGGGCATGAGTGTACCCGCGGTTAGTGAATGACGATCGTCACGGTGCGGCGGCCCCAGGCGTTTGCCTGGGCGACCGTCGGGAACCAGAGGTCGATCGTCGCGCCGACGACCGAGCCGCCGGTGTCAGCGGCGACCGCTTCGCCGTAGCCCGGAATCGACATATGCGTACCAAGCGGGATCAGCCCGGGGTCGACCGCAACGACGCCCCAACCGACCGGCAAGCCTGTCGCAGTCCGTCCGCCGAGTGAATAGCCGGTTGCGTTGACCGTGATCATCCGACCGGCTCCGGGTGGGGCGGAGGTGGCAGCGATCGATTGCATCGCCGGCGCGGTCGTCGTCGTGAAGGCGCCTGCGGCGGGATTGGCTGTCGTTGTGCGCGCAAGCTCGGCGCTTCGCAGCTCGGCTGTGTGGGCCTGCGCGACGAGCGCATTGATCTGGCCTTCGGTCAGCCGCCGCTTCAGCGCCAGGGAGCCGATGTAGGCGCTCCGCGCTGCGCGTGTCTGGGCAAGTGCGGTTGCGGTTGCTTCAGCCTGTGCTGTCGCCTCGCTCAGCGCGAGGCCGCGCACCGCCAGTGTGTGCCGGGCCGCGAGGATGTCGAGTCGCGCAGCTTTCAGTTGCCGCAGCTCATCCTTCCCCTGGCTGCTCGCCCGGCTCAGGTTGTCGATGTTCGACATTGCCTCGTCGAGGCTCTGCGAGCCGAAGACGATCTCGAGCGGCTCGACGTTTCCCTCTTCGTAAAGTTGCCGCAGCCGCGCGCCGAGGCGACGTTGTGCGGCAGCCGCACCGTGACGCGCGATCGCGAGCTCTTGCGCAACGCTTTCCTTCTCGGCGCGCAGCGAGTCCGCTTGCACGTGCAGATGTGCCAGCCGTAGTCGTGCGGCGCCGAGTTGCTGGTCGAGTGAATAGAGCCCGAGGACCGCGGCGCGTGATTTCGCGGCGAGCCCTGCATCCTGCATGCGCAGCGTCGAGGTTCTCGAGGCGTCGGCGCCGCTCACGGCGGGAGCCGTAAGAACAAGTACAGCGATGGCGGCGAACGGCAAATAGCGCCGACGCGGCGTGTGTGCCTGCCCAAGCACGGAGGCGGACCGTACCACAGTCGGTGAAGAGGAGATCCGCTCTCAGCGTAGAAATCACCAGTTTTGAGGCAAGTTTTGGGCAGTTGCCTGATTGACGCCCGTCCGAAAGCCCTGCTAACCTGCCGTACTCGTGACGTACCGGCCCCACCCGGTGCGCCTACCCTGCCTCCGAACCGGGGGTCGTTCTGCGTAGGTTGGGTCAGGCGCCGTACGTTCTTGCAGGAATCTGCGTCTGCCTCGTGGCTGCGGTTCCAGCCACAGCCGACCCCTCGGTCAGCTCGAAACGCGCGGAGGCCCAGCAGGTGCTCGGCCAGTTGCAGCAGCTGTCCGACTCGCTCGAGCGGGCGCGCTCCCAGTACGACGCTGCGTCAGCGAAGCTCGCCAAGACGCAGAGCAACCTCCGCGAGAACCGTTTCGAGTTGCACGTCGCGAAGCGGAACCTGAA
>JBAQHS010000296.1:0-2313 GCA_049288455.1 Gaiellaceae bacterium
GGGCCGGCCGGGGCACAGGGCGCGACAGGCCCGGCTGGCCCGGCTGGCCCGGCAGGGGCCACAGGCCCGGCAGGCTCGAAGGGCTCGTCCGGTGTGCTGAGCCTCTCGTACGTCTCGCAGGACTTCGGCCCGTATCCGGCCGGGACGCAGTACGGCGGCGAAGCGAACTGTGCGGCCGGCCAGCACGCCCTCGGCGGTGGGGTCGAGAGCGACGGCGTGCACGCCGGGGACCAGGCAGTCAACAGCTCGTTTCCGACCGACGGCAGTGGAGATGGATCGGCTGGCACGACGGCGTGGACCGCCTACGTCGACAACACCTCCGGAGGGACGCTCGGGTTCACCGTGTTCGTGGTCTGCGCTCCCGCCGGAACGGTGACGGGGCCGTAGGCGAAATGGTCGCCTGGGGAAGCCGGGGCCGGGTCGCTCCGACCCCGGCCCGGGCGGCGGCGGCCGCCGCTCGCCTCCAGGTGAAATCGGCCGCTGCGGCGAGCTTCATGCTCTCGGCCGGGCTCGTCGTCGGCCTTGCGAGCTTCGACGGGGGCTTCTATCCGCCTGCGTGGGGCTGGGCCGGCCTCGCCGTCTGCGCCGTGGCAGCCGGCCGGCTCGTCCTCGCGCGGCGTGTCGAGCTGACGCCCCGCTCCGCCACGATGCTCGGGGCGCTCGTTCTGCTCCTCGCCTGGATCGGTGTGACGGCGACGCGGCCCGATGTCGCCACGGCCGCCGTTCCCGAGCTCGAGCGGGGCGCTCTCTACCTCGCAGTCCTCTGGGCTCTGCAGCTTGTGGTCCGAAACGACACCGTGGCCGCCGCGCTTGCCGGCCTGCTCGGCGGCGTCGTCGTGGTATGCGGCGCAGGGCTCGCGCTCTTCCTCTTCCCGGGAGGAGGGGCGCCGGATGTGTACGAGGGCCGACTGCTCTTCCGGCCGATCGGCTATGCCAATGCGACGGGAATCTTCGCGGGAACGGGGTGCGTGCTTGCGCTTGCGTTCGCCGCCCACGGGGGCTCGCGCCACGCTCGTGCGCTCGCCGCCGCGTCGCTCGTGTTGCTCGCCGCCACGCTGGGGTTCACGGGAAGCCGCGCTGCGATCGCGTCGGTCGTGCTCGCGGTCTCCTTCATCCTCGCGCTGGATCCGCTCCGTCGACGGTTCGCTGCGACCGCAGCTGTCACGCTACCGCTCCCGCTTCTCGGTGTCTGGGCGGGCACGCGCACGCACGTTCGGGACGCGCAGGCGGCAACCGGCGTCGTCGCGCACGACGGGCGCGTTGTCGCCTGGCTGATCGTGCTCCTGACGGTCGCCGCGGCCCTCGTCGCACGCATCGCGCTCGCCGACGGCCCACGCGCTCGACTGGTCGCGAAGCTCGGCACGCTCGCCACCGTCGTCGGCGTGCTCGCGTGCGCGGCAGTCACTGCGGTCGCGGTGTCGACGAGCGCGGCAGGTTCCGCGGGCGATCGTCCCGCGTACTGGCGCGCTGCGTGGCTCGACTATCTGTCGCATCCTCTGCTCGGCTCGGGAGCAGGGAGCTTCCAGCGGGCGTGGCTTCACTACCGGGCTGCCCCGATCGCGACGATCGACGCGCACAACCTGTACCTCGAGACCCTCGCCGAGCTTGGGCCGTTGGGGCTTGCCTTGCTCGTCGCCGTGCTCGTCGTGCCACTCACGGCCGTCGCTCGAGCTCGCCGCCGCAATCCGTTCGCAGTCGCGGCGGCCGCTGCGTACGTCGCGTTCCTCGCTCATGCATCGTTCGACTGGGACTGGGAGATGCCGGCTGTGACCGTGCTCGCACTCGTCTGCGGCACAGCGACGCTCAAGGCCGCGTGCGCCGGCGGTGCCGGCGCGCTTCGGGCCGGCCGGGGGCCGGTCGTCTCGGTGGCCGTCGTCGGCACATGCGGCATGGCGATCGCGCTCGCGCTCGGTCTCGTGGGCAATGTGGCGCTGACGCGCTCCGCTTCAGCGGAGCGAGCAGGCGACTGGGCCTCCGCGCAGCGCCTCGCACGCACAGCCGCACGCTGGCAGCCGTGGTCGGCGGAGCCGTACGACCTCCTTGGGGAGGCAGAGCTCGCCGCCGGTCGCAAAGACGCGGCGCGACACCGCTTCCTTCAAGCGCTCGACCGCGACTCCCAAGACTGGCGAACCTGGTACGAACTTGCCCGCGTTGCGCCTGCCTCACGGCACCGTGCCGTGCTCGAGATCGCGCGGCTGAACCCGCTGGCGGTTCGGCGCGCCCCTGGCTGACGCTCGAGCGGCGATACTGCGCGACCGATGCAGCGCGTCTGGATGGTCACAGCGGTCGCAGCCGCGCTGCTCGCGCTTGCGG
>JBAQHS010000297.1:0-2114 GCA_049288455.1 Gaiellaceae bacterium
GCCCTCGACGCGCCCTTCGCCGAGACGACGAACGGCTTTTCCGGCACAGCGAGTGACGGGTTGACCCAGCTCGACACAAGTCACGGGCTCAGCACCTCGTACGCGACGGCGAGCAACGGCAACGTCGTCCAGACCGGCCGCATCGCCGGGGGAACGAACGGCGGCAATCTCAACTTCACGGTCGCGCTCGGCTTCGGCTCGAGCCAGGCGGCGGCCGTGACGACCGCGGAGGGTGCGCTTGGCAACACCTTCGACGGCGCCCTCGCGAGCTCGGGCAGCGGCTGGGTTGCCTACGACAAGCAGCTGAACAAGCCGCCGGCGAAGCTCCCGGGCATCGGCAAGGCACGCGCCGACCAGTTGCGCGCTTCCTACTACGTGAACGCGAACGTGCTGAAGGCTTCCGAGGACAAGACCTTCCCGGGCGCGATCGTCGCGAGCATGACCTCGCCTTGGGGACAGGCGATCTCGGCCGGCGATCCGGGCAACACGTACTTCGGCTCGTACCGCGAGGTCTTCGCGCGCGACCTCTATGAGATCTGGACGGGGTTGATGGCCGACGGCGACGTCGCGACGGCGCGCGACGCGACGCTCTATCTGTTCGAGCGCCAGCAGCAGGCGGACGGGTCGATGCCGCGCAACAGTCTCGTCAACGGCAAGACGGCCCCCGACTCGTTCGGTACGCAGCTGGACGAGACGTCGTATCCGATCCTTATGGCCGACCAGCTACACCTCACCGATGCGGCGCTCTACAACGATCACATCAAGCCGGCCGCGAACTTCGTCGCGAGCCACGGCCCCTCGTTCGGCTCGGAGCGCTGGGAGGAGCAGGGCGGCTACTCGCCGTCGACGATCGCAGCCGAGATCGCCGGGCTCGTCGCTGCCGCCGACCTCGCCGACGCCAATCACGATCCCGTCTCGGCGGCGGTGTGGCGCGGCGTCGCCGACGACTACCAGCGCTCGATCAAGGGTTGGACGGTGACCACCAACGGGCCGCTCGGACCGCGCTATTTCATCCGCCTCTCGAAGACCGGCGACCCGAACGCCGCGATCTCCTACAGCCTCGGCAACGGCGGCCCGACACTCGACCAGCGCTCCGTGATCGACGCCGGGTTCCTGGAGCTCGCACGGCTCGGTGAGCTGCCCGCGAACGACCCGGACATCCTCGCCTCGCTGCCGATCGTCGACGCGACGATCGGCTCGAGCACGCCGAGCGGCTTCGGCTGGCACCGCTACAACGGCGACGGGTACGGCGACCGCTCGAGCGACGGCCGCCCCTGGGCGCCGTCGGGTGTCGGCACCGGGCATCTCTGGCCGGCGCTGTCGTCGGAGCGGGCGGAGCAGTCGTTGCAGACCGGCGACGCGACGGGCGCGGCCTCGCTGCTCGACAGCATGGACAAGCTCGCAGGCGGTGTGAGCCTGATCCCCGAGCAGGACTGGGAGACGGCGAATCTTGCCGCCTCACCGTTCGGCACGCCGCCCGACATAGCGTCGATCGGCTTCGCCGACGGCGAGCCTGCCGGTTCGGCCGGCCCGCTCAACTGGTCCGCCGCCTCCTTCGTGCGCCTGTTCGCGGACATCGGCGCGGGCCACGTCGACGACCGCCCGCAGAGCACGTTCGACCGCTACGTCTCGCACGTGCAGGGAACGACACCGCTTACAGTCTCGAGCCCGATTGACGAGAGTGCGGTCAACGCCTCGCCGGTGACCGTGACCGGAACGACGGCGCCAGGCAACGCCGTCTACGTCACGGGCACGAACACCGACGCGAGCACGGCGACGACGACCAGCGCGTCGACGACCGCGGACGGAACCGGAGCGTTCAGCCTCCCGCTCGTCGTAACCGGCGGGACGACGGTGATCAACGTCGTTGCGGTGAGTGCCACCGGCGGCACGGCGCACGTTGAGCGCTCGGTCGTCTTCGACTTCGTACCAGGCACACTCCTCCTCGACGTCGCGGATCCGAGCAACGACGACAACGGACCCGGCAACTACGCCTACCCGACGTCCGACAACTTCCACGCAGGCGCGTTCGACCTGCAGGAGTTCCAGGTGTTCGACGACGGGACGAACGTGATCTTCCGGGTGAAGGTGCGCGACCTCTCGCCCACCTTCGG